>DATBMP010000337.1:0-11061 GCA_036554845.1 Pyrinomonadaceae bacterium | reverse complement strand
GAAATATTGATCGGCAAGAACAATGTAAAGGTTGGTTGGGAGACGGAACTTGCAGTCGTAATTGGAAAGCGGGGAAAGAACATTTCCCACAGTAAAGCTTTCGATCACGTCTTTGGCTACACGATTCTCAATGATGTCTCGGAACGCGGATTGAACTCAAAAATAGAAAGTCGACGATTGCGTGAAATGGATCGTTTTTTGGATTGGCTCGCAGGAAAGTGGTTCGACACCTTTGCACCGTGTGGTCCATGGATCGTAACCACCGACGAAGTTCCCGATCCTCACAATCTGGAGATCACGTTGACCATCAATGGGAAGCTACGCCAACAGGGAAACACTCGCGACATGATCTTCCGGATTCCGGAACAGATTGCTTACGCGTCGTCGATCATGACGCTCGAACCGGGCGACATTATCTCTACCGGAACCCCGGCGGGAGCGGGTGTCGGTGGTGAAGATACTTCCTTAAATGATGGCGATGAGCTTGTCTGTGAGATTGAAAGCATTGGCAAACTCAAGAACCGAGTGAGGTATTCAGGGTGAGAACGCTGGATTGGGTAGTAGTCGGACTCTACTTCCTCTTCATGCTTGTCGTTGGCCTTTATTTCATGCGCCGCGCGAGCCGGAGTATGGCCGACTATTTTGTCTCTGGACGAGATTTGCCGTGGTGGGTGATCGCGCTCTCTGCAGTTGCAACTTACACAGATGCCGGATTGGCGCCGGCCGTTACGATGCTCACTTACCAGGGTGGATTACTCGGCAATGCCGTCTGGTGGATTCCGTATGTTATCTGGATGCCGCTCGGCGCAGTGCTCTGGTCCAAGTTCTGGCGTCGACTGGGGACAGTTAGTTCGGCTGAGCTTTTGAACATTCGCTACAGCGGTAAGTTTGCCCATGCCTATCGCGGTATCTACGCGGTTTTCATGAGCTTTGGATTCATTGTCGTCTTGATGGGCTACGTTTCAGGTTGGCTGGGCGCCGCACTTGGTCCAATACTCGGTTGGGAGCCAATCAGCCTCATTCTTTTCTCGGCAATAGTGACCGCTGCCTACACAGTAGCCTCTGGTCTGTCGGGCGTTGCTTATACGGACGCGTATCAGTTTGGAATCTTTCTTATCGGCAACATCATTCTGGTTCCGATCGTGCTGGCGGGCGCCGGTGGCATGGAGCAGGTCTATCAGGCTATTGAGATGACTCGGGGTGCGTCAGGTGCTGAAACGCTCCTGCGCGTCATCCCTCCAGCAGATGGTTTAGGTGGCCTCACGATTCTCGCGTTCGCCGTTCAGGGACTTTTCTTTGCGGCGTCTCCTACAGGTGGCGAAGGATTTACTGCGCAGCGTTTCATGGCCGCTCGCAATGAATTCCACGCCCAGGTGGGCCAACTATTCAACGCGATCTTAACGCTCATTGTGCGCGTGGTCCCATTTCTTTTCCTCGGATTGATCGCGGCCGCGTTGTATGCACCCGGTACTGTAGCTGAGCCCGGCGAGATCTGGGCCATGATGGTCCGCACTTACGCGCCGGTTGGATTGTTAGGCTTGCTCGTCGCCGGAATATTTGCGGCCTACATGTCAACGATAAGCACTTTAATGAACTGGGGTGCATCGTACGTTGTCAACGACTTCTACAAACCGTTTATTCGTCCAGAAAAAAGTGAACGCCATTACGTTTGGGTGGGACGCTTGGGTTCGATCCTAATCTTTGGGCTTTCACTCTTTGTCGCTTACTACTTCGTCGAAGGACTGCGCGCCTGGTTTCTATTCATCAACTCGGTGGTCTTCGCGTTCATCCTGCCGCTTTCATGGCTCAGGTTTTTCTGGTGGCGACTGAATATCTATGGCGAAGCAGCCGCTCTGATCATTGGCCTACCCTTGAGTTACATCGTCTGGTTCCCGCTCGGATTCTCTAATGAACAGGCACATCCGTTCTGGCAAGGTTTCCTCTTTCTGTTTGGTTTGGGCGCGGTGACGATCATCGCAGTCACTTATCTTACGCGACCTGAGCGCATTGAAACGTTGCGGGAATTCTACCGTCGCTGCCGGCCACCCGGATTCTGGGGACCGGTGGTTCAAGAGTTCGGAGGTGAAACAAGACAGCAGATCCGTCGCGAGACTTTAAGAGATTTGGTTGATTGTGCGCTTGGCGTGGTGTTCTGCACCGCCTCAATCGAAGCAGTGATCGCACCACTCGGACGTAACTGGGGAGTTTTCGTGGTCTCCCTAATCATCGGTCTCATCAGCGGTGGTGCCTTCATCTTTCGGTGGAAGCGACGTGGAGTGTTTCGCGCACTGTCGGCAGATGGGAATGTTGAGGGTGATGCAACAAAAGGTGTGGCCCAGGAGACTGCCGCAATGGTGAGTGGTGGAAATTAAGAAATACCCCGGTTGCATGAGAGTCGGTACCACCGCGCGGTAGCTGGAGATTCTCGAGATTGCCGATTGATGATTGCCAATTGTCGATTTCGGAATGGCATCAATCGTCAATCATCAATCGGCAATGGGCAATGGAACGATCCACCCGCTACCGCGCGCTGGTACTGATGAGATGGTCCGATCAAACTTCCGAGTTATTAAATGCGGACACTACTTTTGGAAACAAACTTCGAGGGAGAGTTCTAAAAATGCAGTTGGATCTACCAAGAACTAAATTGCAATTTATTTGGATTGTACTGCTGACGATCGTGATCGCGGTGCTGTTGTCGATCTCCAGCACGTCGCAAGGGAGCAATGCCCAACGGAAACGTGAGGTCCATGCCGTCTGGGCTCACCCGCCGTCAATAGGAGCAAACATCGAGGGCGTCCGTAAGTTTGTAGACCAATGCAAACGAGCGAACATTGACACCATTGTCATTCTCGTCAAAGGCGCTGAGGGCGAGCTCTATTGGAAGAGCAAACGTTTCCCGCAGGCTATCGCCAAAGGATTTGAGAACTTTGACTTTCTCGAACACCTCACGAGAGAGGCGCACGGAAAGGGAATCAAAGTCGATGCCTGGCTCTGCGATTTCCTCGAAAGCAAAAACAGCGCTGCTTATCGCGAACATCCGGAGTGGGCCCAACTGAATCCAGACGGCGGTACTACTGCAACCGAAAAACTCGGGCACACACGACCTTACCCATACGTCTGGATGTGCCCGTCTCAACGTCCCGGGTATGTAGACCAATGGCTGATTCCAATGTTTGAGGAGGTAGCCAGGGAGTATCCGGTCGATAGCGTTCATCACGACTACGTACGTTACCCCGGGGACGTCGCGCCTGATGGATATTGCTTCTGTGATTATTGCATTGAACAAATTCCTAAGTACGCGATGCTCAGTTATGAGACGAGATCCAGTGAACGTTACCGCGTGAAGTTTGCGCAGCCACGAATCGAGGCGAACTGGTGGAGTGACCCCACGATGTTGCCTTCTGATTGGAAGCAGATGGATCGCCGCGAGAAAGCTGATTTCCTGCTCAACGGTCGCACGATTCCCGGTGGTCCTAATGACATGCGGTACTTCTTTTACGACTACCGCGTGACTCAGATGAAAAAGTTTGTGCGTGAGGTCGCCGCGCGTGTTCGGGCCCTCAATCCCAAGGTTGGAATCTCTGCTGCCGTCTTCAAAAATCCAATTCAGAGTGGTCGGTTCATTGGTCAGCGATGGAATGACTGGGCGCCGTGGATTGATGTCTTCATGCCGATGACCTACCGCAGCCATTTCGCGGGCAGCTTTGAAAGTTATCTGGACCACCTGACCGAAACAACCGCGCGACAGATCGAATGGGTGAATAACGAGAGACCCGTCTATGCCGGAATCGCTTCGACCTATTTGTACAGAGAAGAGTTGCAGCCGATTGATGAGATACGCGAGCGAGTAAATGAGATGAAGGTTTTGCCAGAGACCGACACGCAGGGCCGTTCGGAGAAGGCCCGCGCCATCAAAACGAGTTACGACGGGATGAGAACGCGACTCGCAAACATAGCCCCGGAGGTTGAACGTGAGATCGGGGCGTTGGTCGCCGCAGTTACGACTAATGATGGTCGTGAAGCAACTCCTGCCGCGCTCACAAATCTCGGAGCGCGGATGGCTAAGCTGCGAAGTGATCTACCTGCGGGATACTTTGCCGGAGAGAAACTTTTGCGCGCGATTGAAGCAGCTCGAAAAGCGAACCCGGACGGCATCGTCATCTTCTCCTCAGGCAATCTGACTATTGAGAAACTTTGGCCGGCACTGGAAACCGCCTTCAAGCGATGAAGCTTCGCCATCACTGATCAGGAAACCGTTAAAACGGTTCATTGCTAAGTTGTCGGAACGTATCACCGGACCGAAGCCACGGTGTGACTGAGAAGGTTTCTATCATTAAAGATCGTTGTCGATTCTCATTCTAAAATGCTCAGGTTCATATACCGCAATCGGTTTTTCATCCGATCTATAGTGCTTGCATTTGCACTGGCGTCGTTCGTCCTCGTTAGCTGTGCGAACGGTCAGACTCGTCAAGCGACGGAGTCCTATACCCTGCGTGATGATTTTCAAGGCGAGAGTTTAGGCCAGTGGGCCAGTTATCCGCCCGCGCAGGACATTGGGTATGAACCGAGCTTGTCGCCCACAAAAGATTATGCCGCGCCAGGCGGCCGCTCATTGATGCGAGTGATAAAACCAAACCGCGTAGGACCACAGCGTTTTGGTTTCATCAAGAAAGTAGCAATGAGAGTTGCCGGCGATTCACGACTGCGCTTTGCCTATCGTCTCAACTCACCGACCAGCGGGGCATCTATTGAAATCGGACTCGCCGGAATTGATGGCCGGCGTTACACCACTCGTATACCAGCCACGACAAACGAATGGACCGTAGCAGACCTTTCGCTGAGCCAACTTCGAATACCCGTGGGAGTTGGCAGTGAAGCGGTTTACATAGTTACTGAAATTCCACAAGCCAACCCGGACGTAACCTATCGCTTCATGATCGACGACCTCGTGTTGTCGGGTGTCCATGAGACGCGTTTCGTTGTGAGCACGCCAGCTACGCAGGTTATTCAGCCGTGGCCGGAGGCGATCAGTGCCAAAAGTTATTGCGCCGGCGACACGATCAGCGTTGAAGCAAAGGGACCAGCACGTATTACTTCGGTTGATTGTGTTTTGGAAATGAACGGCAAGACCGTGTCTTACGGGAAGCTCTACGACGATGGCAGCCATGGTGACCGGGTCGCGCAAGATGGGGTTTGGTCAAACAATGGACTTTACAAGTTGCGCACTACCGATCCCGCCGGTTGGTGGCTGGCAAAAATGCGGGGAACAACAAGTGACGGTTTGACCATCGACACTTCTGTTCGTCTGATGGTTCGTCCCGAGAGATCCGGAACGCATCCGAAGTTATTTTTCAACGCGACTGATCGACAGAGATTAGTGGAACGAACGCGCGAGCCAAAACTTTCTGCTCTCTGGTCACAATTGCAGACCACTGCAAAGACAACGCGAACGAGTGGTGAGTTGGCCCATGGTGGCAAAGTGTTTGAGATGCTCGACAGCGATTATCTACTTCCATCGCTACTTGCCTACTTTGATGTGCTCAATCGCGCGCGGTCCAGGATTGCTTACAACGCATTAGAGGCATACCTCACTGGCAGCGAAGAAGCACGCATAGCTGCAAAGACTGCGATGCTGGAGGTCTCGCGTTGGACACGTTGGGAACCGCCCTGGTTTAGAGCTCACGGACAACACACCTACTACCCTGCTGGTTTACTCGCTGCGGACGTCGCGTTCGGGTACGACCTTCTTTATGACGACCTCACCGAGTCTGAGCGTTCACTGATTCGGAGTGCACTAATTAACAAAGTAATTATTCCCACTTTTAAAGAATACGTCCTAGACAATCGCGTGATGGCCAACACCAGCAACTGGATCTCGCATACAGTGGGAGGCTCGCTGATTGCAGCCGCGGCCATTGCTAACGACATTGATGAGAAAGAGAGCGACGGTCGATTCGAGGTTTACGTTGGCGGATTAATGCTCAAACTCGAAGACCATATGGCGGCCAGTTTTTTATCTGACGGGAGTTATGGCGAAGGAATCAGTTATCACGAGTTCGATGCCGAAACTCTTGGACCTGCTCTTATCGCTCTACAGCGCGCCTTCGGAACCGATTACTGGAAGTCGACTCATGTTTTGGACGCGTTGCTTTATCCACTGTACACCCTGGTCCAACCGGTAAGTGGGAGCCCTGACATGGGCGATACGCATCCGCCTGCCGGACATGGCATTGCGCCGTTCGTTTATCAATCGAAGGATCCAATTATGCGCTGGTACTTCTCGAAGTTTGACCGGCCAACAATCGGTAGATTTATTTTTTATGAGGACTCGATTCAACCGCAGCCACCGTCACTGCCTTCCTCGAGAATATTTGACGTCAAAGGAAATGCCATCTTCCGCAGTGGTTGGTCGGGAGACGATATGGTTTTCCTGTTTCGCGCCGGGCCTAACTTTAATCATCACCATGCCGATCAAGGCTCCTTCCTTTTGACTGCCTTCGGCGAGCCGCTGATCACCGAAGCCGGGTGGTCCGACTATTACAAAGATCCCTACTACGCAACGTTCTTCACACAAGCGATCGGACACAACACGATTCTCGTTAATGGCAATCCGGAAAGCCAAACGATTGCGGACACTCCACAATTCAGAGCCCTCAACAGTTACCCGCGCATCACGAATTCAATCACGAGTGAGTTTTATGATGGCGTTGCAAGCGAACTGTCGTCTGTTTACCAAAACGATTTGACTCATTACGTGCGGAGTGTTGTTTTTGTTAAGCCGCATTACTTCGTGGTTTTTGATGATTTGAAAACCGGAGGAAGCCCTGCACAGTTCGACTTCCTACTGCACCTTCCTAATCGCAACAAGATAAGGATCGAAAATTTAACGGCGGTCTACTCCGGCGAGAAAGCATCGCTGGCGCTGCGTTCTTTTCCTTCAGCCGGTACTAAGTTGAGCATTAAAAACGGTCGGGTGCCGTATCACATCTTCGCAACGCGAACACCCGGGGAAACTCCCGCCCAACCTGCGTATCTGTCTTTCAGGACCAACAATGCTTTGAACGAAACACAGTTTCTGACCGCGCTTGTCCCTGCGAAGAATGAATCCTCCGCGCTGGCAGTAATGACTCAAATGAAGGCACTGACTGGTGCCGGTCTGAAAGGAGTCAGCGTTCGACGGGGTGAGGAAACCGATTTAGTGATGTTTCGCAGTGGTGTGGCGGGGCATACGATTCGTCAAGACGAGTGGTCCATTGATGCTGCATCAGCAACGGTTACGAAAAAAGGAGATGCGCTGAAGACATTTGCGATCCATGACGCTAAATCCCTGCGACAAGGGAGTCGAATTCTTTTTTCCAGCCAGTCGCCAATAGGTCTTGCGGCTCATTTTGCTGCGACCGAGATTGAAGTGGTAGCGCATGCAAATGTTGTCACATCGATCACACTGTTCGTTGGAAGCCGACCGCTACGCCTTCTGCTCGACGATAAAGAGTTGAGCATCGACGCTTTCAGGTTTGATCAGGTTGGGCAAACGATCTCCGTGCGTATTCCAGCAGGCCAGCACAACCTGAGAGTCATGTTGCGGTGAACCTACTTGTCTCTGGCATGAGAATCAGTACCACCGCGCGGTAGCGGGTGGATCGTTGATCACAAATCGGCAATGCCGCGGATCCACCCGCTACCGCGAGCGGATTCTGACTCACTTCACGGATCAGAGTTTTCACACAAGTTTCTGAAGCTGGTGTGAATTAAAGCGAAAGTCGACTTTTCGTGCTAAGCCAGTGAACGGAAACGATATGATGAGACCAACGATGGCAGTTTTGCTTCTGACGGTTTGCATACTCTTGCAAAGCGCTACAAGTGCCCAAACGCCACCGACAAAGTTCAAAGGATTCTTACGAACCTATCACCCGGTAAACGGCACTGCTTACGGCGGTGACTTAGGTTGGAAAGAAGGCGAGTTGATGCAGCACGCCTTTAACTTTGGCCAAAATGCGATCCTCGTTAAGGGTTCGCACCTTGGTTACACGTTTGAAGAGAACATCAAGAACAGTTGTGACGAATGGGATGTCAACAAAGTCTACGGGATCATTCTTCCTCCGACAGAATTCGGTGCTGTCAATCAACCGAAGGACTCTGACGTCTGGAAACCTTTCGAAAAGAATCCCGGAATGATCCAGGCCGCGCACCGTTTCTCCGAGCTCTCAAAACGGTGCCCGCAGATCTCTGGGGTAATCATCGACGATTTTTTTAACGACTTTCCGAAGGATATGAGTCTGGACGATCTGCGTGCGATGAAAGACGCGTTGCGGGGAAAACGAATTGACGAGAATGAAAAGGTTGATAGTTCGTCCCCCGTTACCACACCGAATTTGAAACTCTACATTGTGGTCTATGAGCACCATCTTGGTCTGAAAGTGGACCCGTGGGCTCTCGATCTACTTGACGGTGTCTGCTTCTGGATGTGGAAGCAAACAGAGAACTACAAAAAGTTCGACAACTACATGGACATCGTGAATCGATCGTATCCGAACAAGGACGTGATCGCGGGTGTCTACGTGCGACATTCGCGAGAGGTCCCTGTTGTTCAAAGCGTGCATCACCTGCTTGAGAGAGCGATCGATATGTACGCCAAGGGAAGGGTGAACGGGTTACTAATGTTTTCCGCGATATGGTTGTCGCGCGAGGAGACCAAGCGTGAACGTTGGGAAGATCTCGCACTCCCAAAATTCCTGGGACGGATCTATTACCCCTATCTCGGCGAAGGGAAGGGACGGGTAGTCGATGCCAAAACGAAAAAGCCGATTGGGAACGCTCTGGTTACAGTCAATCGCCTGGTTGGGGGAAAGCTGCTGCTGACGACTAGAAAGCTGACCGATGAGCGCGGCACCTACAGCTTCGGTGGGTGGGCCGGAAATGACAAGAACGATCGCGTTGATTACGAGATCACGATCGAGAGTGATTCGTTCAGACCGAAAACCATACGCGTCCGGCTCCGTGCCGATGAACGCGTAACTTTTGACGAGGCGCGGTTGAGCCGCTGAGTGTGCGAGAAAAGAATCTGAAGATTGAGCGAAGAGAATTCCTGGAGCTGACAGGATTAGCTGTCGCGAGCGCAGAATTGTTTGCGGCGCACTCCGTCAAGGCGCAACGACCTCTGCCGAAAAGTGAATACGACTATGTTGACTGGAGTTGGGAAAAATGGTGGAGGATAGTTAAAGCCACGCGCCCGCGAATTTTGAGTGAGCAAACGGGCAAAGCAGAGTTGATTAATCTGCTTGCCACGGCAACTGAAAAGATAACAACTCCGCAAGGCTGGCAAAGGCGTCGAACAGATATTAAGAATCGCCTGCGGTTGGTGCTTGGGGATGCGCCAGTTTCAAAACCGTCGTTAGCAGTGAAGCTGATTGAAGAGAGTTCTCACGATGGCTACATTTTGCGAAAACTCATCTTTCAAACCGAGCCCAATGAATTTGTGCCGTCCTATATGCTCATCCCGAAAGATCTACGGGGCAAAGCACCGGCAATCATTTGTCCACATCAGACGACGCAGGTTGGAAAGCGAGAACCGGCAGGCCTTGCTGGAAACCCGGAACTGCACACTGCGCTTCATCTGGTCCGGCGTGGTTATGTGACTTTCACCTACGACGCGTTGTGTTTTGGAGATCGACACGATCCAGCTGGTGGTCATTACGGTGATGCAATCCCTTTTTATCTTAAACATCCCAACTGGTCGTTGTTAGGAAAGATGATTTGGGACCTGGGACGGGCCATCGATTATTTGCAGACGGTTGACATGGTTGATGGAGATCGTATCGCTTCGATAGGCCACTCGCACGGCGGTATTACGACACTTTTTGCCATGGCTTTTGATGAACGAATCAAGGCAGGTGTTAGCAACTGCGGCTTCGACACGTTTCGCATTGACGGCAATGTGTGGCGATGGTCGCATGCTACGGCACTGATGCCGCGACTCGGTTTCTTTGTCAAGAGTCCCTACATCAACATGGATTTCTATCGTGCAGTTCCCGACGCGGAAGTTATTCACACTCCGTTCGAGATGCACGAGATGCTTTCGCTCATCGCGCCGCGTCCACTGTTTCTTTCGACTTCAGATGAGGACTTTGTTTTCCCAAATGGGGGATGGAGCGCGCGTCGTACTCTTGCTCGAATTAAACCTGTCTACAGCATGCTTGGTGCTGGAGAAAATATCGAAGGCCATTTTTTCGATGGTGGCCATAGCTTTCCGAAGGATGTTTCGAGTCGGGCGTATGAATGGTTGGATCGCCGGTTGAAGTAAATGAGTCCCTATCAAGTGACCGAAAGGAGTTGAGGCTATCAGAACAGCTAGAGCGGCAGTGATGACGGATTTCCATCAGCCGTTGGAAGTGCGGCAGTTCCCATTGCCGGACGATATTGCCCGGCGATCCGTGTTGGTCAAAGTCGAAATGGCAGGGATCTGCGGTACAGATGTTCATCTTTGGAAAGGGCAGTTGCCGATTCCCCGGCCGATCATCCTGGGCCATGAGACAGTCGGAGTATGTGAACGCATTGGCGCGGATCTGGAAAATGATTGGACATGCGCGCCACTGCGCGCGGGCGATCGCGTGACCTGGAGCGCAGGGATGCTTTGCGGCAGTTGTTATTACTGCAGCGGTGTTCGGCAGCCGACGCGTTGTTTGAATCGCAAGGCTTATGGAATCAGTTTCAGTTGCGCTGAGCCGCCGCACCTTTCGGGTGGTTATGCTGAATACATCTACTTACGTCCGGGCACCGCGATATTCAAGATCGCCGACGTCACTGCTGAAGCTGTTACTGGTGCGGGATGTGCGCTAGTGACCGCGATTCACGGGCTTGAACGCATGGGAATAAATTGGGGCGACAAGGTTGTCATTCAGGGTAGCGGGCCCGTCGGATTGTCCGCTCTCGCGATCGCCAAATCATCAGGTGCTTCGATAACCGTCGTTATTGGCGGACCTGCGTCCAGGTTGGAGTTGGCAAAAACATTTGGCGCTGATTACACCATCGATATTGACGAGACTACCGAGGCAGCGGCTC
>DATBMP010000493.1:0-5013 GCA_036554845.1 Pyrinomonadaceae bacterium | reverse complement strand
GAAGGTGCAGAGGTTTTGAAGTGGAATGTGGCGACTGAAGGGTTGGTGGTGACGGAGAGTTAGAATCTGCTTAAGCAGCCTACCGATAAATCAACGGGAGCCGAATACAACCGCAATGCCGTTAGGCACTCGGCGAGTTTTTCACGTCGGCCGCCTTGGCAAGATCCGCGGCAACGCTGGCGAGACAATTACCGCAAACCAACTGCAACGCGGTTACGCCCGGTTCAACCACCAACGAAAGCGTTCCCAACCGCAACGCGGTTGCGCCCACCAGCCCAAGGTTGCCGCTTTGGGCAACCTTGGGTTCAAGACCAACGAAAGCGTTCCTTAACCGCAACGCGGTTGCGCCACTGGGGCGAGGTTTCCGCATCGGCCACCTGGGCAAGATCCGCGGCAAGCTGGCTGAGACAATTATCGTGAACCCAACCGCAACGCGGTTGCGTGCCTGGTAGCCAGAAATCAAGCATCGCGACAGAACTACCTCAAATCCTGCAGCCCTTACTTTCCCGTTTGAGCTTGAGGTAATACTAATCCGGTTTCAAAACCCTCATCGCGAAGGAGAAGCCTCATGCCTCAATCTTTCAGTGCCGTCTACGTTCATCTAATCTTCTCAACCAAAGATAGGAACGTTTTTGACCGACAAACCCTTGCGTACATCATTGCATTCACAACTAGGCGGAATCTCAAAGAAGCTACAAAGTCCGACGCTCATCGTTGGAGGTGTTGAAGATCACGTTCACTTGCTTGCTCGATTGTCTCGCACTATTGCGATAGCCGATTGGGTAAAAGAGCTTAAGCGAGTCTCCAACGGCTGGCTAAAAGAGCAGGGTCAGACTAAAAAGTTTCGGTGGCAGGCTGGTTACGGAGCTTTTTCGGTTAGCAAATCGAACCTGGATTCGGTGAAGGACTACGTGCTGAATCAAGAGATACATCACCGGAAAATGACTTTTCAGGATGAACTCAGAAGCATCTTAAGGAAGCACGACATTGAATGGGATGAGCGCTACGTGTGGGATTGACGGAACCGCGTTGCGGTTGAGGAACTCTTTCGTTGGACTTGAACCGAAGGTTGCCCAAGGCGGCAACCTTGGGCTGGAGGGCGCAACCGCGTTGCGGTTGAGGAACGCTTTCGTTGGTCCCAAGGCTGCCCAAGGCGGCAACCTTGGGCTGGAGGGCAACCGCGTTGCGGTTGAGGTTGTGGGTCGCCGTCTTGTAGGTCTGAAACCTTCCAAAAAAACTCAACCACCTTCAGCGCGCTGTTTTGCGCCAGCTGCAACCTTCGTTAGTCTTTCAACCTTCTGCTGAAAGGTCTCACCCGGAACTGGCCCGGTATCCACCACACCGCAGTAAGTCGATCTCCTGAACAGTGTTCGATCTGCCTGGCCAGTTGGTTTGTGTGCCGCCACAGCAGGTGCTGGAGGCGCGGAAGGTTGTTCAGCTACTGGTGTTGTAACGACTTCTGCTGCTTCTATCGGTGGAGGCGGTGCTGTTTCAACTGGAGCTGATTCACCGCCACCTTCGTCGGCCCGTTGCTTAACTGCGACTGCGACCGCTTTTAATCGCGCAACTTTCTGTTCGAACGTCTCACCAGCAACTGGTCCAGTGTCTTTCACACCGGCATAAGTTGAGCGACGGAAAAGCGATCGATTCGGATCTGCACCAGCCTTATGAGTCGCAGCGGGTTTTGGAGCCGGTGCCGCAGGTTTCGCTTCAGGAGCAGCAGTTGGTGTTGCAACTGGCGCAGCCGGTTTAGCAGGTGCTGGTTTCGGAGCCGCTTTCGCAGCCGGCGCGTGTTCAGTCGCCGTCTCGACCATCACATACACGCCACGCGCATCTTTCTTGATTACGGGGAGTGTTCCACCTGCCGCCTGAAGCAATGCCGTCAGTTCGGCTTCAACGAAACGTTTCTGTTTGTTCGGATCGCGAACGTGGCCCAACGGTGGTCCCATATAGAACACACCACATGTTTGACACTTGAAGAGCACATCGTCACCGCGCAGATGAATCTCTGCGGGCTCGCCCGCCGTGCGCAACTGCTTCAAATGCCCGTTGCACAATTTTCCCTTTTCGTTCTTCTCATTGCAGACGGTTTGGGCGTTTGTGATTCGTTTGGGCACCGGGGCGGTAGCGCTCGCCGCTGCTTCACCGGGATTCACTTCGTGCTGCGAAGCTGTCATGTGATTACGTTACCTTTGAAAGGGATCTCTGGAACGGGCTAGAGATTGAATCTTACCGACATGGTCAAAGGCACGTCAACGCGATGATGTGAGTAAAGTGTTTCTTTGTGACGTGTTATCGTGCGAGCACCGATGCTGAAGGATCTTATTGCTCGAGTTTGGCAACTCACTCCTAAAACCGTGCGACGCTGGAGCATGCGCATGACCCACACCCGCTTCACCGTTACTGCGGGCGCGATCGTCGTTAACCGGGAAGGGCGAGTTCTTTTACTGAAGCACCGATTCCGCGGTGGCAGTGGTTGGGGCATTCCGGGCGGATTTATCGAAGCACACGAGCAGCCTGACCAAGCCGTGCGGCGGGAATTACGCGAAGAGGTTGGACTGGAGATTGACGATGCCCGAGTCGTCGCCACACGAGCGTTTCCCCACGTCAAACAGATCGAGATTTTGTTTGTGTGCCGCACAAAAGGATATGCTGAACCACAAAGCATGGAGATCAAGAAGGCCAGCTGGTTCCATCCCGAAGATTTGCCCGAAGGTTTGCCCCGCGATCAGAAATTGTTATTGAAAAGAATTCTGGTGGATGGAGCAAATCGTCTCGATTGATGTATGCTGTGCGCCGAATTCCCAAGAGACAATGAGTGGCAAGCCTGCAACATCCATCCCTCAGTACGCCAAAACTACTTATTATTGGAGAGTGACATGGTTGAATTGATTCCGTCGCCTGAAAACGTCATGCAGATTCTGAAGCGCACCGGCGCATTCCGCGAAGGCCATTTCGTTTATCCGAGCGGCAAACATTCACCGTATTACTTCCAAATGCCTCTGGCCTTTCGTTACTACGACACGGCGCGAGTACTCGCAGTAGCACTGAGTAGAAAGTTCCGCATTGAAAGAGACATATCGAGTCAGTTACCGAAGATCTCCGTGATCAGTCCGAGTTCAGGTGGCATCCCGGTCGCATTCGGTGTGCGCGACGCGCTAAGTGCCGAACAGATCTATTGGGCCGAGAAAGAGGCGGGTGGCAAACGCATGTTTCGCCAATACGTAAATCAGGGCGAAGTGAATCCTTGCATCATTGTTGATGACATCATTCGCAGTGGTGGCGCGATCGAGGAAACAACAGCTTTGGTGAAGGAACTTGGCGCAACGGTGATCGGTTGCGGCGCTATCGTTCGCTTTTCCAGTGCTCCCGGTGAGATCGAAGGCGGGCCGGTAAAGTCACTGGTCGAGTTTGACGCTCACATGTATGACAGCGCCGAAGAGTGCGTTGAATGTAAGAAGGATGTTGCGATTGAAAAGGTGAGATTCTGAGCGGATTAGTAAAAAGGGATACTATAACCACGAGCTCAATCGTCAATAACTAAATTTCGTGTCGGTTCGAAAGAGCTTTATCCATCGTTACCTCATCAACGTATTCCAGATCACTTCCCACCGGCATCCCCATCGCAATACGTGTCACGCGTAACCCGAGCGGTTTCAGCAGACGACTGATGTAGTTTGCAGTGGCCTCACCCTCGGTGGTTGGATTCGTGGCAAGAATAACTTCCTCAACACGTACACCATCGTTGTTCTCCGGCTTCAATCGTGGCAGCAGGTTAGCGAGATGCAACTCGCTTGGTCCAATGTGCCGGATTGGGGACAGACTTCCGTGCAAAACGTGATAGACACCCTTGAAGCTTCGGGTTTTTTCCACTGCGACCAGGCTGTGTGGTTCTTCAACTACACAGATGACGGAATGATCTCGACTTGTGGATGAACAGAACCGGCATGGATCTACTTCCGTGAGGTTGTTGCAGATAGAGCAAAGGATAATTCGCTTTTTGACTTCCAGGATTGCGGTTATGAGTTTTTCGATCTCCGCATCTGAAGTGCGCATGAAATGAAATGCGAGACGTTGGGCCGATTTGTGCCCAATGCTTGGCAGGCGTTTCAGTTCGTCAATTAAGCGAGTTACCGGTTCTGCGTATTCGAGCATGGTTCATTGTTGATTGCCGATTGCCGATTTATGTGTTGCAGATGCGCAGCGAATCCTCCCGATTTTTGAGAGCTGTTACCAGGACCACAATTGGCAATTGGCAATCACAAATCGGTAATGCATTAGCCAAACAATCCGCCTAACCCTGGCGGCAACATGCCACCGAGTTTACCTTTCATTGCTTCATCAACTTTCCGATTCGCTTCGTTGATTGCGGCCAGAATCATGTCCTGAAGCATCTCCACATCGCCGTCCTTGACTGCCTCAGGATCAATCTTCAAAGAGATGATTTCGTGATTGCCTTTCATCTGAACCGATACCACGCCACCTCCGGACGATGCTTCGACGCGCAGTTCATCCATCTCTTTGGACATGCGTTCCTGCATTTGCTGCGCTTGCTTCATCATCTGTTGAATGTTCAGTCCACCTGGAAATTTCATGCTGACACCTCTAAAGAGTAATCGTTCGGGTTATTGGAAAGGGAAAAACATCGTAACGTCCATTAACACCGAATGCAACGAGGGTGAAGTGGCGCGGGTTCGACATTTACAAAGAGCACCAACTGCCGCAGCTATAAATAAAAAAGGATAAGCCACGGATTTAAGCGGATTACTTTTAGTGATCCGCGTCATCCGCGGATAAGTTCGGTTTTCTTCACAGCTTCCTGCCGTTGGAGGTCTTGTAATGGAGCGGCCCCCTCATGCCGCACCAATAATCAAGCCGCAAAAATGGACGGCCACTTAGTTGGTTACGCCGCCTTATTTTGGTGCTATAAGGCTATTTGTGAGTTCCCCAACGACCAAACGAGCTAGCGCCATAAATTCCGGAAGCGTCGTCGATACAACGGTTCGCATTCTT
>DATBMP010000151.1:0-5437 GCA_036554845.1 Pyrinomonadaceae bacterium | reverse complement strand
TTAAGTATTAGATCTCTTCCGCCACCGCCGATCGTGCCTGTCAACTCTTTTCGATTGAATTTTCCCTGGACCGTCAAGGGAAATTCTGACGAAACCTCACCGTTAAAAGTTTTCGCAGTAATGCTTGTGCTGGTCGAAGACGGAAGATCTATATTGATCTCTCCATTAACGGTTTTGAATTCGAGCGAACCGGACCAGTTAGCGTTGCCGATCCGAGCAGCGATCTCGCCATTGACTGTCTTGGCTGAAGCATAACCACTGGTGGAGATCGAGATACTACCGTTGACAGTATTAGTCACAACATTGCTTGCCAATGAGTTAACGCTAATTTCTCCATTGATGGTCCGACCAAGGAACTCGACGCCCGCAGGGACCTTAACTTTGAAATCTACTGTAACGTCTTTGTCTCTCATGTTGATGTTGCCAGTCGATCTGGTTCTCGGTTGATTTGCCGGTTCACAACCGGTCGTTTGACTTGGATCGTCGGTTGGATAGACGGCGCAAATCGTTACTCCCCGCGCATGCTCAACAACTTTAATGGTCACACCGTCAGCCCGGTCACGCGAGTGTTTTAGCGCGATCACTTCGACCTCACCACTTGAAGATGGATCGGCACTGATATCGCCGTTGATTCCTTTGATCTCAATTGCCTGGCCCGAAGCTATCCTACCGGTCCAGCGAAAATCTCGTTGCGAAACGGGCTCCTGCTCGACGGCGCATGAACTCTCTTTATCAATCCCGGCTGCGCTCACTGCAAACAAACTTCGGTCACTCCAGCCCAACGTCAATTCGCGCAACTCATGCGTCAGTTCGTGAAGCCTGGTCAGGTCTCGGACCGCGCTTGACATCACCGCCAATGCGACCAGGAGCAGTAAGACCACCCGGTAACTTTTTCCATCACTTCCCGCTTTTTCGTTCTGATCTCTCATTGCTTGTGTCTCTTTTTCCTGGGCCGGGAATAGCTTCTCTGGAGGCCCTAACTCCTACTCCCGGCCCATCTGCGTTGCTCTACTACCAAAACACCGAACCGCTTTTGTTTGTGACAATAAACTTGCCGTGTTTTTAACTGCGATATTCGATTGCACCATTCATTGAGTTGTCGGATTTGCTGTCATGATGGATTTCCAAATGGGGGTCCTTCGACTTCAACTAGTGCCTGGTGACCCGGGCGGCCAAAGATTGCCGCACCTGCATATTGTTTGAGGTAAGGGAGAGATGCGGGTTTCGGATTCAGTCTCGAAACTAGTTCTTTTGCAGGTGGAGGGTGCCGCTAAAAGAAGCAACGGAAATGAGCGCGTCGCCGGTGCCACAAATCGCACTAACACGACGAAGCGTGGCCGCAAACGGGTCGACACGGACCACGTGTTTCTCACCTATAGTCGGCTTTAACTTAACTACCACCACCGGCTCAGGCTCTGAAGGTGGTTCGACTTCTTCCGGCGCCTGCGGCGGCGATGTGGGAGTGCGCGGCGACGGGGTTGAAGGCGATGATACGGGTTGAGGAGTGTTAACTGGACCAGGCCGCGGAGGATTGGCCTGTACCGACGGTTTACTCGGTCGCGAAGGCGTACTCACCTGGGACGGCTGAGCAGGTGATGTTGGTGACCTCTTGCTCTTCGGCTGTTTTGGTTGCCCTTCGCTGACACTCTGACTCAACAGAGTCAAAGGAAAGTCTGTGATGATGTCTCCACCTGAAGAAACCTTTGCGTTAAGTCGGAACGAAGCATTTGCCGGCAGGGCCAATGTCACATCGCCAGACATCGTGTTGATACCGTAACGCCCATCACGTTGCAATGGACCAGTCAGGCGCATGTTGCCATTTACTGTTCGCACGTTTAACTGTGAGTGACCAACCTGCATCAACTCAACGTCGCCACTAACAGTTACAACTTCAAGAATGTCACGCGGATCGACCGGACGAACATTGGTTACTTCAACCGCTCCGCCAATCGTGTTTAGATCGATGCGTCCCGACGAGTCCTTAATATAAATGTCGCCACCAATGCTTCCCGCTTCAGCCGCTTGCGTCACGCGCTCCAAAGTGATGGTACCGTTCTGCGAACCGGCATAAGCGACGGCAACTTCGGCAATATTGATATCACCGTCGCGGCTTTGGATGTGGACCGTCGCACCGCGAGGGACCATCAACTCTACATTGCTCGATGACTGACAATTCGCGCGGGTCCGTGGGCTGGCACTCACATCGAACACGGTAATTTCGACTTTGGTCGCGAGTGCGGGTTCGGCCTCAGCTCGTCGCAGTTGAATCTGAGTCGTGTCAGGAGACTGTGCCGACACCTCGTTCTTCTCCCAACCGCGCACATCTACGTTTCCCGACAACACGCAAAGGCTCACAACAACATTTGGTTGGGCCGAGGTTGAACGAGCGTTTGTTTCGTCCTGTTCCTGCGCCACTACCACTGTGGACAGGCTGACGAGAACGAGAATCAAGAGTGTTGTTCTTAACTTCATGGGGGGTGAATCTTTACTGCTGGCGGTTAAAGACCCGCGCGTCGGCGACCGTATTCAACAGATCGACTTTGCTTTGATACGCGGCATAGACAAACTCGGCGGCATCCGGATCCTTCGGATTCTTCTTCGCGGCATTCCTGGCCGCCGCCAAAGCACGATCAACTACAGCAAGGTTTCTCTCATACTCTGCATGAAGATCTGGCCTCATCGGCCGGTCACTAACCTTTTCGATGGTTGAGTTGAGACTGGCAATCCTCTTCAGGTAGCTGCGTTCGCCCGGCAGCAACTTCACCGTGGCGACTGCGGCTGCGGGTTTGATATTACGACGTTGCCGAGAAGGTTGAGGAGATGCATTGGTCTGCTTGATGTCAACATCTTGTAGCGTGCCTGGTTTATCCGTGTGGCTGGGAACAGGAGTCGGTACAACAGGCGTCGCACCCGCCGGTTCGTCAACTTTAGCAACAGTGCCGTGGGGAACCTCATTTGGCTGGCGCAGGTAGATCACACCCAACACCGCACCAAAAGCAAGAATCACAAGCAGGCTCGCGTAACCAAGAACCTGACGTTGACCAAACAGTTCGCCGAACCAACCATCCACTCTTTGCCACAGCGTTGCCGTCTCGATCTGAGTCTCGGGCATGGGCGTCCCCGACAATGCACCGGCAATTCGCTCACGCAATCGTTCCGTTGGCACGGCCGCTTGAAACTCAGCCGCCAGGGCCGAATTCACAATTTCGTTCTCACTCACCATCTCGTTCATCAACGCTGAACAAGCTTGGCAGTGGGTCAGGTGCACGGTAACGTCATTCGCAATGGCATCAGCAAGTTCGCCATCACAAAAACTCTGTAGCACACCCTCATCCAGGCACTTTCTCATCGTCTTCCTCCGATTTTGCCGTAGACCCGCGCAAATTCTTTGCGGCCTCTCGCGACCAGGCTGCCTACGTTGGTCTCTTTAATGGCCAACGTGCTGGCGATCTCTTTGTAGGAAAGGCCCTGTTGTTTCAGCAACAGGCAACTGCGCATAGGCTCTTTGATCTTGTCCAAAGCCCGTCGCGCTTCCTCAATCGCAAGGCGGCGCTCGTAGTCTTCTTCCGGAGGAACGAACCAACTCTCGTTTGCATGCGCTTTATGATACTCGTCGTCTCGCGCAATGGATCTGTTCTGCCCCCGCAACGTATTGCGCGCCACATTTAAGGTGACACGCAACAGCCACGGCCTTAGCCATTCTTCGCCTGGCGTGGAGTCCAGATTGCGGTAGAGTCTGAGAAATACCTCCTGGGTAACGTCCTCAGCCAATGCCGCGTCGCGCACGACGGCACGCGCCGTCCGGAAGACCGCACGGTGATGCAGGGTGAAGGCCTCATCGAAACTGGGCGAACTGGTCGCTTCAGTCCCGATGTCGTTAGGCAGGGAATCTAGCAAGGCTCTAACTTGACCGCTCATTGATCACCGCTCTCAGTTAGGCAAACACCGCAAACTAATGATTTGTGGCAACTTTCCCGACAACCTTGGCGACCAGCGTCGCTATTGGTTTTCGGCCAGTTATTGTAGTCTGAAACGCGGCCCGCACAAATAACCGCATGTTCGATAATGGGACTCGGATTCCCCATTTCGGTTGTCGTTTCTGACAAGAAATGCGGCGCCGGCACGCGTGCCTGTCGGGGTCACATCGAACGGCTTTATTGTTTTCGACATCCCTGAGAACGTGCCGGTCGATGCCAAAGTTCTGAGCGAGTGTTCCGGGGAGGATAAAAACCTGGCATCTCCAACTCCAACAATCACTGATGAGCTCTACAACAGCGCGTTTATGAAGGCGTGCCGACGCGAGTCTGTGCCGTACACACCCATTTGGTTAATGCGTCAGGCTGGTCGCTACATGAGCGATTATCGTGAGGTCCGCGCCCGGACGGGTTTCCTCGAGTTATGTAAGACGCCTTCATTGGCGGCCGAGGTAACTGTCACCGCAGCTGAAAAACTCGGCGTAGATGCGGCGATTATCTTCGCGGACATCCTTTTGATAATCGAACCGATGGGGATTCAACTCGAGTTTGCGAAGGGCGAGGGTCCGGTAATACATAATCCGGTTCGACGAGGCGTCGATGTGGACCGTTTCGATGAGCTGGAAGATGTCTCGACGTTGGACTTTGTCTTTGACGCGATTCGGGAAACTCGGCGATCACTGCCAAGTGATCTGCCCTTGATTGGTTTCTCGGGAGCTCCTTTCACGCTCGCTTCCTACATAATCGAAGGTGGCGGCTCGAAGAACTACGTTCACACAAAGCAGTTAATGTACAACGACAGTGACGCCTGGCATGAGATGCTCGGACGAATCTCACGCTCGCTGGTGAAATACTTGAACGCGCAGATCTCTGCCGGTGCTCAAGCAGTGCAAATATTCGACTCGTGGGTTGGATGTTTGAGCCAGTCGGACTATCGCGAGTTCGTTCTGCCGCATACACAGACGGTGATCCATGGCGTGACACACGGTGTGCCGGTTATTCACTTTGGGACTGGAACTTCTTCGCTGCTGGAATCGATGCGTGAGGCGGGTGGGGACGTGATCGGAGTTGATTGGCGTTTGCCCTTGGATGAAGCATGGCGGCGCGTGGGCCACGATGTGGGAATAATGGGCAACCTTGATCCGGTGATGTTATTTGCGAATCGTGAACGGCTGCGTCAGGTGGCGAAGAGGATCCTGGATGAGACGGAAGGGCGGGCTGGACACATCTTCAATTTGGGACACGGTATCTTGCCCGAGACGCCGGTAGAGAATGTAATCGCTCTGGTTGATATCGTTCACGAGATGAGCGGACGATAAACCTTGGAGCGCGGTGGCAAGCGCAGCGCGACACCGCTTTGGTTCGATTTGATTAAGGGACCGCTTCGGATTAAAGCGGTGGCAATGGCGGACACCGCGTTGGTGAGTTTAGATCCAAAGCGGTGTCGCGCTGCGCTTGCCACC
>DATBMP010000149.1:0-4489 GCA_036554845.1 Pyrinomonadaceae bacterium | reverse complement strand
AAACTGATCGATCTGCTGGTCGTAAACGACTCTACCCCCAAACAACTCTACATAAATAAAGGAGACGGAACTTTTGAAGAGGTTGGGTATTCGTCGGGCGTCGCGTTGAATGAAAACGGTCGCGAGCAGGCGGGAATGGGTTTGGCCGTCGGCGACTACAACAACGATGGCCGCGTCGATTTTCACATCACTAACTTTTCGGATGATTCGAACGTCCTCTATCACAACGACGGTGAAGGGAACTTTACTGACGTTACCTTCCAGGCCGGACTTGGTGAACCTTCGATTCCTTTTCTTGGTTGGGGCACCAGTTTTATTGATTACGACAACGATTCATGGCTAGACCTTTTTGTTGCCAATGGCCATGTTTATCCGGTCGTTGATGAACATCAGTGGGGCACGAGTTGGGCCCAACAACCGCTCCTCTTTCGGAATTTGATGAACGGTAAGTTTGAACGTGTTGGTTCCGCGCCCGGAAGTGCTCTCGCCAACACTTATACCGGACGGGGACTGGCAGTGGGTGATCTGGATGGTGATGGAAGACTTGACCTGGTCCTCAATAACATCGATTCGAAACCCGCGATCCTTCGGAACGTGTCCAACAGCAAGGCACATTGGTTGGATGTGCGACTGGTGGGCGATCCGGCCGCCAAAAGTCCGAAGGATGCGGTGGGAAGTATCGTGTTCGTGACCACCGGCAAGCTCCGTCAACGTGCAGATCTTGTCAGTGGGGCAGTCTATTGTTCGCAGAACGATTTGGTGCTGCACTTCGGACTCGGAAGCGCTTCCAAAATAGATAAGCTCGAAGTGCAATGGCCCAACGGCGACGTCGATGTCTTTCCCGTTCCTGGTGTTGATAGAACCGTGACTCTAGTCCAGGGCAAGAGTGGTAAGCAATGAACAGATTTTTAGTGAGTGTTGCAATTCCCAAAGTCCGGTCAAAATCCACCTTCACTTGTCTCAACCACACCCGTTCCGTTGACCTGACGCAGAGTTTGTAATATCTATCAATCTCTTCTTTGGAGTTGCATATAACGAACTCCTCATCCTACCTTGAAACTGAACGTAACTTACCGGAGCTGGGATTTGCGACGAATTAACCTCAGAAAGGCCCAAGCCGCGAGGCTAAACACCATCCGCGATATCAATCGTCAGATTGTGTTGAATTACGTTCGCGAGCGAGAGCCGATCTCTCGAGCCGAGATTTCTCGCGAAACAGAACTCCAGCGCTCGACTATCTCAGCCATTGTCGAATCTCTGAAAACCGAAGGGCTGGTTGAAGAAGTTGGTGAAGGCGAATCAACGGGTGGACGTCGCCCCACCATGCTCAGGTTGCGTTCGAAGGAGGCGATAGCTCTTGGTATTGCCATCACTCCCACCTGCACTACATTGGCTGTCAGTGATCTCGCCGGAAGAGTTATCGATCACCAGGAGTTCTTAACCGAAGCTGATCCCCTAAAGATGATTGAAGAACTCATTGTTCGGGCCCGCAAATATCGCGAGTTGAATCCCGGTTTGGAAGGCCTCGGGATCAGCGTGCCCGGGCTGGTTGATACGGGAATGGGAACAGCCGTCTATGTACCCTACTTCCAATGGCGAGATGTTCCACTCGCCGAAATGCTTTCCTCCGCGCTCGGCCTACCCGTGATGATCGATAACGACGCGAATGCGGTGGCCTTGGCAGAGTTATGGTTCGGTCGCCCTGAAGTATCAGACGCGAGAGACTTCATTCTCGTTTTGGTTGCTGAAGGTGTGGGCACCGGCATCGTCTTCGATGGGCAGGTTTATCGCGGAAAGCGTGGAGCCGCGGGAGAATTTGGTCACATGATCATTGGACCAGAAGCGCCCGTGCCCTGTTCGTGTGGTAATCGCGACTGCTGGGAAGCTTACTCTTCTGAAAGCGCGACGATCTTTCGCTTTGAAAAGCTTTCAGGTCGCGACGATGGACCAAAGAACTTTGATCAGCTGGTCGATCTCGCGCTCAACGGAGAACGGCATGCGAAGGCGGCGTTGGTCGAGACAGCACACTGGTTAGGAGTCGGGATATCAAACCTGATCGTCGGCTTCAGTCCTGAGGCAGTAGTTGTAGGCGGAGAGATTGCGCGTGCCTGGCCTCTTGTGGAAGAAGCGTTAACCGAGACGATCGAACACAGTGTTCGTCGTGGTCTACCTTCCGCCACCATTCTTCCTTCGACCCTCGGAGAAAAACCCACATTAAGAGGTGCACTTAGCCTGGTCCTGGCGAGCAAATTTGCCGCGGCTTTTGCGGCGTAAACGTTCGAAAATCCCTAACCCTATGAGCTACAGTCAATACAAATGTCCCTACTGCGGATCACTGGCTCCCCCAGTGCAGCACCAGAAGATAAGCACCGGTGGGTGGATAGTATTCGCCATCATGCTGGTTGTCTGCTTCCCGCTATTTTTCGTTGGGCTACTGATGAAGGACACCTATCAGGTGTGTGGCCAATGCGGAGTGCGGTTTAACTAACCCTTTATCGCGGCAAGACCCTTTTCAACATTTGATGCAAAAAACAGTTGACAGTAAACTCCACTCGATTGATACTTCGTTCGCTTAGGCAACAAACTGTCAATCCCGAATTCCCCATCTGATTGCATACTTTTAGCGAGTTTAGTTCTACAAATTGCCCTTGGCTCTTTTTCAGAGTTAGGACTGCAGGCTCGGTGACGTTTCTCCACAAAACGTCTCTGCCTTGTTACGCGTGAGGACCAACCCATGAAAGACAAAAAACTGATGGCCCAAATCTTCAGCACGTTGTTGCTCGTCATGTCATTTGCTGCTGTCGCTCTCGCACAGAGCAACACCGGCACAATTGTCGGTACCGTAAAAGACCCAAACGGTGCCTTGGTCAAAGACGCAAAGATCATCGCAATCAATATCGCGACTGCCGAAACGCGTGAGGCGATATCAAGTGATGAAGGTACGTACACGCTTGCTAATCTCGACCCCGGTAAATACCGCGTCTCAGCCGACGCCGCAGGATTTCAGTCGATTGTGTTTGAGGAAGTGACCGTCGAAACCAATGCGCGCGTGCCACTCGATGTGAATTTCGGCGCCATCGCAGGTACTTCGGGAACTGTAACGATTACCTCTGAAGGTGCGCCCTTAGTTGAGAGTGAAACAAGCGTACGTGGCGATCTGATTACCGGCCGGCAAGTAACCGATCTTCCCATACCACAGCGTAACTTTACTTTGCTCGCGACGCTCTCTCCCGGCGTTACGCGTCCGGTTGTCGGCGTGATTGGCGGCGGCGGGAACTTTGAAGCTGGGGGCAATCCGATCGGCACTTCTACCGAGTCAACACGTTTTCGTGAATCGGGAGGCTCAGTGCTCGTGGTCAACGGCGCTCGTCCTACGAACAACAATTTCACCCTCGACGGCGTTGACAATAACGAAGGTCAATTTGGTCAGATTGGAATTTATCCCCCGCCAGACGCCATTGCCGAGTTCAAGATCGAGACCAGTGTTGCGCCCGCCGAAGGTGGCCGAGCCGGTGGCGGAATCATCAACACCACGTTGAAATCCGGTTCAAACGAAGTCCACGGCACTGCGTACGAGTTTTATCAGGGACGTTTCATGAGTGCGCTGAGCCGGCAGGACAAGCGAAACGTCAACGCGTTAACCAACAGAAATACCCATCAATTCGGCGGCACCGTCGGTGGTCCATTGTTCCTTCCAAGATTCGGTGAAGGCGGTTCGTCAATTTGGGACGGACGCAATCGCACCTTCTGGTTCGTCTACTACGAAGGACAACGCAACGCGACACCATCAACAACCGGTGACTTTGGATTCGTCAGCGTGCCGACGACGCGAATGCGTGTTGGCGATTTTGGTGAGTTGCTGCGACCGGGAACGTCAAGGACCTACAACACCATCAACGGTCCGTTGAATGCACCGATTGGAACGGTCTTCTGCGCAACAGGATTTCCGGCACCCAGCAACGACATTCGTAACTGTGCTCAACCACTTTCCACTGCAGCCTTGAACGTGCTTCAGGCTTATCCGCTGCCTAATGTATCGGGAAGGATCTTTGATAACTTCGCAACTAATCGTAAAGAGAAGTACAACCGCGATGGTTGGGGACTACGCTTTGATCACAACATCGGCACCAGTGACTCGATCTTCTTCGCTTATAGCAGCGACAAGAGCTCGCGTGCTCGTGACAACAACTTCCCGATTGGTGCTTCGCCAACGGGCAATGACCTGCCATCAGGATTTGGTGCGGGTGATGAGTTCGGTGATTCACGCGGCGTACGGTTAAGCGAGACGCACACGTTTTCACCGACCGTGATTAACGAAGCTCGGTTTGGAGCCACGCGAGTTGAGATCGGCATCTTTAATACTGGTGTCGGAGGCGCGCTAGGTTTTAGTCCAACTATCTCTGCCAACCTGGGGATTCCCAACACAAACATCTGTGGTGAGTGCACTGGCTCAATCCTTTTGGGTATTGAGGAGCCTGATCAGGGTGGT
>DATBMP010000121.1:0-4605 GCA_036554845.1 Pyrinomonadaceae bacterium | reverse complement strand
CTTATGCGAAGAGACTTCAGGGAAACGGTGGTCGAGTGTTTGTGATGACCGGTGATGGAGAGTTGCAAGAGGGACAGATATACGAGTCGCTACAAACGGCGGTAAATCAGCAACTAAATAATTTGACTGTCATTGTGGATCACAACAAGTTGCAGTCAGATAAGCCCGTAACCGAGATCAGCGATCTCGGTGATCTTGAATCAAAGTTTCGCGCGTTCGGCTGGCATGTCGCGCGCTGCAACGGTCACGATTTTTCCGTGTTGGACCAGGTATTTAGTGAGCTCAGACAAATCACCGACAAACCAAAGATTGTAATCGCCGATACAATCAAGGGACGCGGAATCTCTTTTATGGAACATCCGACAGCTCTGCGGGCAGGCAATGGCTATTATCGTTGGCATGCAGGAGCTCCGGATGATGAATCATTTCAAAGAGGTTATGAAGAACTAATCTCCCGCACGAATAACTCGCTGAAGGAACTCGGCATCAATCCCCTCACCCTCGAAGACTATCCAGCGGATCCGAAAGTTGCGAGTGGTGTCTCGTCTGAATTTGTCGTGGATGCATACGGTGCGGCTTTGGTAGAGGCGGGAGCTAAACGTAGCGATTTGATCGTACTCGGCGCTGACTTGACTGCAGATTGTCGGCTTCGCGAGTTCGAGAAGAGATTTCCCGAACGATTCATCGAGAACGGAATCGCAGAACAGGACATGGTTTCGATGGCTGGCGGCTTGGCCTTGTCCGGTTTACTACCGGTAGTAAATACCTTCGCTTCGTTCCTTTCTGCACGGGCCAATGAACAGGTCTACAACAATGCCTGCGAACAAACTCGGATCATTTACGCCAATCACTACGCGGGGGTGATTCCTGCTGGTCCAGGTCAATCACATCAGAGTATTCGTGACATCTCACTGTTCGGGTCGTTGCCGAACTTCGTTATCGTCCAACCTTGCAATGCCGTCGAGACGCATCTCGTTGTTGATTACGCAATCAATGAGGCCACTGAAAATTGTGTCTTGCGAATTAACATCGGAGCTTCCCCCCAGGTCATCGAGTTGCCCGCAGACTATCGACTCACATTTGGTTGTGGAGTTGCGTTGACGGAAGGAAACGACGCGGTGATGTTCGCTTATGGGCCCGTGATGCTGAACGAAGCGTTGACCGCTGCCGAGTTATTAAGTCACCAGGGCTTTAGTTTAAAGGTCATCAATATGCCCTGGCTAAACCGCGTCGATTTCGACTGGCTTCGAGAGGCGATCGACACGGTTCCCACGATTTATGTGCTGGAGGATCACGCGCCCGTAGGCGGTCTTGGTGACATGCTTCTGAATAGGATGAATGACGAAGGTCTGCTTGACAAAAAAGTGTTTCACAAATTTGCCGTTAGCGGATATCCAGCTTGCGGGACTCCATCGGAGGCACTCAATTTCCACGGGTTGGATGGGGCTTCACTCGCCAAACAAATATTAGATCGGTATCGCCTGAAAAAGTCCGCTGCGCGTTTTGAACGATGAATTTAGAAAAAATCCAGTCCACCATAGATTCGATTCATTGGTACCACGAGTTTGACTTCGGGAATGGATTGAAAGCTCGCTCGAAAATGCCCGACGCCGCTTATCATCGGCAGGTCTGGAGCTTCATTGAACGAAATCTGGACACTGTCGATTTCAGCGACAAGACAGTGCTCGATATCGGTTGTTGGGATGGCTACTGGAGTTTTTACGCGGAACGCCGGGGCGCTCGATCTGTCCTCGCCACTGATGATCATTCGCAGAACTGGTCTATGAGCGAGGGAGTTTTTCTTGCTAAGGATCTGCTCAAATCGTCGGTGGAAGTAAACAACAAGGTTTCCGTTTACAAGCTGGAATTGCTAGACCGGAAGTTCGACATCATCATGTTTTTGGGGGTCTATTACCACTTATTCGACCCCTTTTACGCTTTGGCCCAGATTCGTCATTGCTGCCATCCCGATTCGGTCGTCCTGATTGAAGGAGTTGAGTCTACTGCACTGGTCCCGGCCACCTCGCTCTACAACTTCAGTGACCATGGTTGTGAATGGATGCCAACGCGAGAAGCGTTGGAACAACTCATAAGAGCGACATACTTGAAGATCGTTTCTGTGGACTCAGATAGGCGGGCACCTTCGAGATTACCGGGCAAGCGCTGGCGGTTGCGCATGATGCAGCAGGTCCTAAAGGATTCAAGACCTGGTGTGAGGGAAGTGGTTAGCCAGCTCGGAGCGGGCCCTGCAAGAATATTTATCAACTGTGTTCCATTCGATGGTGAGAGTGATTTGCACTATTACCGACCCCCCTTTGAACTTCATAAGTACGATAGTCGGTTCCGTGACGAATAGGCGGGGGTAATTCACGAACTTATGAAATCTTTGGCAGGCAAAGTTTGGCGGCGTATTACTGAGGCAAAGCCCCCTAGTCCGTATCCAGATTGGCCCGCAATTCTCAAGAACGATCGCGATCTGTGGAAGAACGCTCTGGTTCGAGCAAAGGGCCCTCACGTGTTGATTGCGACGAGCGCAGGAGGATTTGTCGCCGGCGCCATCGTTGAAAGCGCTTTGGCTGTCGCTCTCACGTTGCGCGGAGCCCAGGTTCATATCCTTTTGTGCGATGAATTACTTCCCGGTTGTATTCAGGGAATGCTTCACACTACCGATCCGGAAGAGTACGCCACGCATGGTCCACAACGGCGACTGTGCGCCCAATGTTTTCCGCCCGGAATGGAAATGTATAAAACGCTGGGCCTGCCGGTTCATCGTTTTAGTGAGTTCATAACAACAGAGGAGCAGGCGTCGGCTCGGCAGCTCTCAGCAGAAATTCCACATGACGAGATCGCCAATTACAAACTTGATGAATTAGCTGTGGGTGAGCATGCGCTTGCGGGTGCCTTGCGCTTCTTTGCACGCGGAGAGTTATCAGGCGAGCCTCATGCGGAAGCTATTTTGCGACGATACTTTAATGCTGCACTGCTGACGACTCACATGACTCGCCGGCTGCTAAGGAGTTATCCGTTTACCAGCGCCTGTTTTCACCACGGTATTTACGTGCCCCAGGGCTTAATCGGCGAAGTGGCGCGGCAAGAAAAAGTGAGAGTTGTCAATTGGAACCCAACTTATCGAAAGCACTGCTTCATCTTCAGTCATCATGATACCTATCACCATACTTTGTTAGACGAGCCGACCGAGGGCTGGGAGAACATCGCCTGGACTCCGGAAATCGAGGAAGAGACGATGGACTACCTGAAAAGCCGCTGGCAGGGAACAAAGGACTGGATTTGGTTTCACGAAAAGCCGCAAGAAGAGCTTTCGTTGATTGCGGCAGAACTAGGAGTGGATTTCTCGCGTCCGTGCGTGGGAATGCTCACCAACGTCATGTGGGACGCGCAACTTCATTACCGTGCTAACGCATTCCCCAACATGTTGGAGTGGGTGCTGCAGACCATTCGCTACTTTGAAAGCCGGCCAGAGTTACAGCTGTTGGTTCGCGTCCATCCTGCTGAGATCCGTGGGACGTTGCCATCGCGCCAACCAATAATTGCCGAGATTCGAAAGGCCTTCCCTACCGTTCCAAAGAACGTCTTCCTTATTCCTCCAGAGAGCCAGGTAAGTACCTACGCTGCTATGTCACAGTGCAGTGCCGTGATCATCTACGGCACCAAAACCGGTGTTGAGTTGACCAGCATGGGGATTCCAACGATCGTTGCCGGCGAAGCCTGGATTCGAAATAAGGGCATGACGATGGACGCAAGTTCCGTTGAAGAGTATTTCAAGTTGCTCGACGCGCTCCCACCAAATGAAAAGATGAGTCCGCGGTTAACCGAGAGGGCCCGGAAGTATGCCTATCACTTCTTTTTTCGCCGTATGATTCCTTTATCATTCATGGAACCGACCACGATTGGACAAGCTCCCTACCGGCTTGCTATTGAAAGCATCGAACAAATGCTGCCGGGCCGTGAGTTGGGACTAGATGTGATCTGTGACGGGATTTTGGACGGTTCAGCATTTGTCTACAGGGCCGAGCTCCTAAAAACCGAGGCAGTCGCAAGCGTTTGAATAACGTAATCCCAGGTGGCCTTCGCCTCAGGATCACACGTCTGAACTTCGGGCCGACCTTCATATGCCCCTCTTGCGAAAAATCAGATCGCTGAAGATTTTACTGAGCTCACTTGATAGCCGCTTGCGCGCTATAGAGGAGCGTCAGTTCAATGTCATGGACCGCCTCGAGCACATGCAAGAGTCACTCGGACGAATCGAAGCGCGACAATTAGTTGATCAGGATAGTTCGCAGCTGAAGGATTATGAGTTTCGAGTCTTTTCCCAATTTGGCGAAGACGGAATCATCCAGTTTCTGCTGAGAAACCTCGACATTGAGAACAAGGTGTTCGTCGAATTTGGCGTTGAAGACTATAACCAATCAAATACTCGATTTCTTTTGGTGAATAATAATTGGCGGGGACTGGTAATTGACAGCAACGAGGAGAATATCGAAAAGATCAAAAAAACCGCCGCGTATACGTTGTACGGACTCACGGCCGCGCGGGCTTTTGTAACCAGAGACAACATAAATCAGCTTCTAACCGAACATGGAATCA
>DATBMP010000096.1:0-4889 GCA_036554845.1 Pyrinomonadaceae bacterium | reverse complement strand
GTCAACAACCGATTAATGAGGCCTTCGGAGTGCGCAAGGTTGCTTGCGCTTTCGGCTTCTATAGTGAGGATTGAATGGTCTCGTTCTATGTCAGAGCAAAAATCTATTACCTGAAGCCGTTGGATCGCTTTCGCAGAGACGTCTGACCCAAGCGCGAGAAGTTTATCGATTCAGCCAGGATGCGGGCAGTTTCTTGCGGCGCGTGAAACCCGGTGGAGTTTTCGGCCTCTACGAAGTCGAGCAGGAACTGAGCCTTTCGCTGAAACTGCCGGCTTGCGGCCAATTCCGCATCGGGAGCGCCGGCCGCTTTCGCGGACTTGATGTCGTTGATCAAATCAACCAGCGCATCCATCGCCTGATTGCGCAGGTTATGAGTCCGCATCTGAATCGTTTCCACTCTCGCCTTCAACTCATCTTCAGACCATTTGTGACAGGTTTGGCAAGCACGGTTAATGTTCAAGAGCGGTGAACGCACATGGTGGTCGCTGATCTTCAAGGCACCCTCGCGCTTAAACGGCATATGACAGTCGGCGCACACAACACCCGAGCGCGCATGAATACCCTGGTTCCACATCTCAAACTCCGGATGTTGGGCCTTGAGCACCGGGGCACCGCTGGTCGCATGATCCCAGTCCTTGAACTTCTGTTCGTCGTAGAAGGCAAGAATGTTCTCGACCAAGAGTCCCTTGGCCCACGGATAGACCAAACGCTTTTCTGGCCCACTGAAGTGATATTCGTCGTGGCACTGCCCACAAACGAAGGCGCGCATCTCTTGTCGAGTTGCCTGTTTGTTCACATCGTAATTCTGAATGCCCTGCGCTGCTTTCCATACGCGCATACCTTCGAGGAACGCCGGACGCGTGACCCGCAACTCCATGGTTTGTGAATCGTGACAATCGATGCAGGCCACGGGATGGTTAACGCTCTTTCGCGCTTCGAAGTAGGGCATTTTGTTCAACTCTTCAAAACCTTTGAAGATGTCGCCGTTGCCAAGTTGCTTATAGACAACATAGACCGATGCATGACAGTTAATGCAAGTTCCCGGTTGTTTCACTACCTGTTGCCGTTCGGTAAAGGTCTGATCTTCCAGCATGAAGGCATGACCACGTTCTTCGCGAAAATCCTTTGAGAATGCATAGCCGGCCCACATGGTTTTGAGACGCGGATCTTCTTCGAGTCTTGATTGTGCGACGATGGACCGCGGATCGGCTTGCGTGGGCGTCCGCGGTTCGGCTTCACTTCCGCCATAACGTGTGCGCACCTGGTCAGTAGTCTTTAAGTAGTCGTCATATTGCAGTGGAAAGTTCTTGCCCCAGATAGCGGGATCGACTGTGTCGTCGTTTAGTTCGACCACTCGGAAGAACGGATTGCGAGCCTCTTGTTTACGCTGAAAGATATTTATGAGTAATGCGAGTCCAAGGACTGTGGCCGCAACAGCTGCGATTACCAACCCTACGAATTTCAATGAGAGTCGTCTGCGTGGACGCTGCGTCGGTTTTTCATCATCAAGGGCCTTTTCCTTTTCACTCATTCATCGTTCTCCATTGATTGAACCTAGTGCATATGACCTACTGAACGGTGGCAGCGAATACATTTCATTTCACCATCCGTCCCGCCATGTGGATCCTCAATCGCCTCGACAATATCCTGATGGCATTTCCGGCATGCCTGCTCGGTTACTGCACGGCCTCCCGGTGTTATTTGAATGTTGTCTTCGAACCATCCGGTGGTGAAGTAATAGGAATGCCAGAAACCGTTACGCGCCTTTGTGGTGTATTTGCCGACAAGTCCGGGTGGCGTGTGGCAATCGTTGCAGACCGCCACGGAACGATGGCTCGACTTAACCCAACCGCTGAACTGTTCCTGCATGACATGGCAGTTAACACACGCTTCGGCATTGTCGGTCATGTAAGAGTAGCCACGCGCGTACACAAAGGTATACGCACCTACACCAATCGAGATGCCGATAAGGACACCAAGGACAATGCCGGGAACGATGCGAAAGCGTTTCATCAGTTCGGATTAGGAAGCAGGTCTGTGACAGCGGTTCACTCTGGTTCCTGGGCCCAGAAGATCCACTTCGCACCGTTCGCACGTTTCTGACGCGGCAACAACAATTCCCGCCGCTCAAGCTCAGTGCGCGCAAGTCGTTGCATATTTGCATAAAGACATTGCGTTACATCAGCCAATTCCCACCCCTGCTTACTCAAGTCGGTTTTCGCGAAGGCACGCTCCATCTTCGCTTGCTTTCTTTCGAATAGTGTCACGACTTGTTGCGCCATCTCTTCACATAAGGCACTGAACTCGGCACATTCTCCCGCCCTGAACACTGGAAAGTTGGGTTCGTAGTAACGCTCCGTCGGATACTTCTTTTCCCACTCTTCCGATTCACGCAGGAGTTCACTGTTCACCATGTCATTGATGTGAGTGTAGATACTTGGGGCCGAGAGGTTGAGTGCTTGAGCTAGTTGGGAGATCGTCTTTGGTCCACGTGCAACGAGATTGAGAATCTCCTCTTTGGTTCCATTTGGTAAGAGCCTTTTTTTAGCGATGTCCGACCAGGGATCACTGTACTCAGTTAAATCTGCTGATACACACTCGCAAGGAAAACGTAAGCCTCGATGTTCCGTTGGAATAGCCATCTGGTCTACCTTTACAGCATCTAGTTTTAGGGGGTATCCTAAAAACCTACCCCCAATTCCCCAAATAGTAACACCCCTTCTTAAGTCACTATCGCTAATCGCCCCCTGGCTACTTCTAACGCAGCCGTCTTGAAGTGTGACTGTCCTTTATTTAAGGACACGGAAGAGTGGTTCGACCCTCAACATGTTCAAGCCGTGCGTGAAACACAGGAGAAAAGCGAGATGACAACAGGCGGAAAGTCACGCAAAGAGCTCATGCTCACAACTCTAGTCTCACTCTTGACCGTTATCGTGATAGGCCTCGTTGTTGTGGTGGCACGTAGCCGGGCACAGCAACAACCCACGACGATGCCGGCCGCGCAGGGATTCGATGCGCGCATCAACAGCAATGCTCAGCAGATGTTTGAAGAAGGACGAAAAATCTTTCGTTATGAAACGTTCGGTGACGAGGCCTACTGGAGCGACAAACTGAAACTTCATCAAGCCATCGCGGGTTCGAAAAACGGCGGCGTTGGTGCCGGGCTTAGTCCGAAAGCGGCACTCGGAGTCGGATTAAAGGTCGACATGGACGCTTTACCCGCTGACCTAGTCGATAAGGTGAAGAAAGGTGAAGTAAACCTTGATGATCCTGCAACGACCTTGGCCTTAATCAAACTCAATTCCGTGCTGGGTGTGAAAGGAACCTTCAATCAGGACGGAAGTTTAAAGGCGATTGGATTAAGTTGCGCAGTGTGTCATTCAACGGTTGATGATGCATTCATGCCAGGTATCGGGCACCGGTTGGATGGATGGCCGAATCGCGATCTCAACGTCGGGGCAATCGTCTCGATGGCGCCCGACACGAGCGTGTTAACTCAACTACTTGGAGTTGATGAAGCGACTCTTAAGAAAGTGCTCGCTAGCTGGGGACCAGGAAAGTTTGACGCCGAGCTGAACCTCGACGGAAAAGCTTTTCGTCCCGACGGCAAACCCGCGGCGACATTGATACCTCCGGCATTCGGAATGGCCGGTGTCAACAATCATACGTGGACCGGTGGTTGGGGCACGGTAACCTACTGGAATGCATATGTTGCCAATCTCGAGCTCAACGGCCAGGGGAACTTCTACGATGCTCGTTTGAACGATGCGAAGAAATATCCGATTGCCGCGAAAGCCGGTTTAGGAAACAAGCGCAGCACGAACGATATGGTCACATCCAAGTTGGCCGCACTGCACTTTTATCAACTTGCCATCCCTGCGCCGACTCCTCCGGAAGGGAGTTATGACAAGGCGGCAGCCACGCGCGGTCAAACGATCTTCAATGGAAAGGCCGGCTGCGCCCAGTGCCATGTTCCGCCGCTTTATACCGAACCGGGATGGAACACGCACAAACCTTCGGAAATTGGAATCGACGACTTTCAATCGAGCCGATCGCCCGACAACAGTTACCGAACGGCGCCGTTACGCGGGCTCTTCGCACACATGAAGGGTGGGTTCTATCATGATGGGCGTTTCGCTACCCTGCTCGACGTAGTTAACCACTACAACAACTTTAAGAAGTTGAATCTGAGTGAGCAGGAGAAGAAGGACCTGGTGGAATTCCTCAAATCACTGTGAAGGGAGTTAAGACATGGCGAGTCCGGCTAGCATAAACGGTCATCCGATTCATCCGATGATCATCCCGTTTCCCATCGCATTATGGGTCTTTTCGTTCGTTGCGGATTTGATCTATTTGTGGCGAGGCAATCCGGTTTGGCGAAACTGGATTGCTTTCTATTGTCTGCTTGCTGGAATCCTCGGGGCCGCTGTTGCAGCAGTTCCGGGGATTATAGACTGGCTTTCAATCACCGACGGAACCGTCAAAAAGATCGCAAATTGGCATGCGCGTTTGAATGTGATCGCGCTTGTGATCTTCGCTGCGAGTTTCTATCTGCGGACGAGCAGTGGGGCCGCTTTCATTGGCGGAAGTCACACAATTCCGTTCTTGTTGTCGTTGGTTGGAATTGTGTTGATTTCGATCTCGGGATGGCTCGGCGGTGAGTTGGTGTTCAAGCACGGCGTGGCGGTTGATACGCGAGCGGAACCTGGTTCATCGCGGTAGAGTCTGAGTAAAGATCATACGAACCGCTTTGCACAAAAAGTCGTTTGGGTACGGCTTTGCCGCACCATTGCGGTAAGCCTACGGCTTACCGTTAGTCCGACTTTAATATCAGGCTATCCCTATACTGTTCCATCTTTGAGGCAGAGCCTCGATCAAAATATATGAAG
>DATBMP010000081.1:0-12927 GCA_036554845.1 Pyrinomonadaceae bacterium | reverse complement strand
GAACTGCGACAGAAGTGGCCCAATTTGTCTATCGCTCCTTTGATCGCGGACATCGGCGACGAAACGCGAATGCAATCAATCTTTGTGCAGTACCAACCGCAGGTAGTCTTGCACGCAGCCGCTCACAAACATGTACCGATGATGGAATCGAACGTGGAAGAAGCGGTCAAGAACAATGTCCTGGCAACACGCTTGATTGCTGAAATGTCCGGCCGGTACAACGTTGAATCGTTCGTGCTGATCTCTACTGACAAGGCTGTGCGTCCGTCCTCCGTGATGGGCGCAACGAAACGGATGGCCGAACTCGTCGTTCAAAACCTCAACTCAGTTTTCAAGACCCGCTACGTGGCAGTTCGATTTGGCAACGTGATTGGTTCAGCAGGTTCAGTCATTCCAATCTTCCGTGAACAGATCAGTCGTGGTGGTCCAATTACTGTTACGCATCCTGAGATGGTTCGTTACTTCATGACGATCCCTGAAGCTACCCAGTTGGTTTTGCAGGCAGGAGCTATTGGAAAGGGTGGAGAGATCTTCATTCTCGATATGGGCGAGCCGGTCCGCATCCTGGACCTTGCGAAAGAGACCATTACTCTTTCCGGTCTGAGACCGTTTATCGACATCGAGATTCTCTTTACCGGTATGCGTCCTGGTGAAAAGTTGTTCGAAGAACTCGATGCCAAGGGAGAGAAGGTAGCAAAAACCCGGCATCCCAAAATCTTCATCGGACGAATTGCCACGTATCCTGAAGAACAGGTGCGCGAAGCTTTGAAATGGCTGGAGACTTTAGCTCGCACCGGCCAGCCTCAGAAGATGCGTCGCATTCTTAATGATCTGATCGTCGACGCTCAACTTCAGGTCGAGGAGCCAAGATCAATTGTGCCAGTCAAACACTCAGGGCAGCATTCCTTAGTTGCCAGCACTGGCGGCTAACTCCTCACACAAACCTTTTCAGCGTTTCTTCACTTCGCTTGACCAAACCTTAATCCGAATCCCCTTTTAATCAGAGGCAAACATGTCCCACGCAATTGTCATTGGCGGTGGTCCGGCCGGGCTTACCGCTGCCTACGAGTTATCGAAGCTTGGTATCGGTTCGTCCGTTCTGGAAGCCGATCGCCAGGTTGGTGGTTTATCACGAACCGTTAACTATCGAGGTTATCGGTTCGACATCGGCGGGCACCGCTTCTTCACCAAGGTGCCGCTGGTGAACGAACTGTGGCAGGAAATCCTGGGGGAAGATTTCATGCTTCGTTCGCGACTCTCGCGAATTCACTATCGTGGTCATTTCTATGACTACCCATTGAAGGCGACCAATGCGCTCGCTGGCCTTGGTCCAGTCGAAGCCTTCCTCGTTGGTCTTAGCTTTTCAAAAGCGAAACTCTTTCCGCACGCTGAAGAGACCAACCTCGAACAATGGGTGGCCAATCGCTTTGGACATCGACTGTACGAAATCTTCTTCAAGACCTACACCGAAAAAGTTTGGGGTATTCCGTGCTCAGAAATCTCCGCTGACTGGGCCGCGCAACGAATCAAGAACCTTTCGCTACCGGAAGCCGTTCGCAATGCGCTCTTCAGCTCCAATCGATCCCGCAACGGCGAGATCATCACGTCACTTATTGATCAATTCAACTACCCGCGTCTGGGTCCGGGCATGATGTGGGAACGGTGTGAAGAGTTACTTGAGAAACAAGGTAACCACACTATTCGCGGCGTTAAGGTTGAAGAGATCAGACATCGACATGGTCGCGTAGAGTGTGTCTACGGACGCAACCACAATGGAGAGTCAGTTGAATTCAGTGGCGATCAATTCATTTCGTCGATGCCGCTGCGAAGCATGATTCGAGCCTTGAGTCCAGCCGCTCCTGATGAAGTTATTGAAGCAGCTAACACCTTACGCTATCGCGACTATTTGACGGTTGTGCTGATAGCCAAGCGCGAGACAGTCTTCCCTGATAACTGGATCTACATCCACTCTCCCGAAGTGAAGATGGGCCGAATCCAGAACTACAAGAACTGGAGTCCTCACATGGTGCCCGATCAAGCTCGAACATCGTTGGGACTCGAGTACTTCCTTTGGGATAAAGACGAAGAGTGGCAGTGGTCTGAAGATCGTCTGGTTGAACTGGGTATCAATGAGTGTTCTCGGATCGGACTGATCGAGCGCGATGAAGTTGAGGATGGGACAGTCGTCCGAATGAAGAAGGCCTATCCAGTCTACGACCAACACTATCAAGCTAGTCTGGAAACCATTCGTAACTACCTCGAGAGCTTTCAGAATCTGCAAACGATCGGAAGAAACGGACTCCATCGATACAACAATCAGGACCACTCGATGGTCACGGCTGTTTACGCGGCGCGCAACATCGTCGGTGAGAAGAATGATGTTTGGGCCGTTAACACTGAGATGGAGTACCACGAAGAAGCCCGCGCTGAATCAAGTAAGGAAACAGTCCTCGTCACCCAGGGTGGCGACCGTCTAACTCCGCGCCGGTTAACAACTGACGAATTGATTCAGGCTGCCTTTGCACGTCTCGACCCGGTCGCCCTCGGTATTTCCGTTGGCACGGTTGGCGGCCTCGGACTCTTCCTGGCAACGGCTGCGTTGCTGTTAAAGGGTGGCGCTGTTGTTGGACCAACACTTTCTTTACTCGACAACTACTTGATCGGTTTCAGTGTCACCTGGGCAGGAGCAATCATCGGCCTGGCTGAAGTGGCCGGCGGCGGTTTTGCATTGGGGTTCCTCTTCGCCGCGATGAGGAATCTGGGAATGGATGCTTACGCCTGGCTGCTGGGCCGGCGGGCACAGCGTGATCTATTGGAGAAGGTTTAACGTCATGACAAATTCTGAAGAACTACAAAAAGAGGCAACCGAAATCGTAAGCCGAGCGGTCGCGAGAATTCAGACCAGTGTTTTGACTGTCGTCTTCGCGTTGATCTCCGGACTTACCCTTTTCCTGATGACTGCATGGCTGGTCATCAAAGACGGGCCGCGTGTTGGGATGCACCTTCAGCTGCTTGGTAATTATTTTCCCGGCTACTCGGTAACCTGGCTCGGCAGTGTGATTGGTTTCTTCTACGCCGCGGTGGTAGGTGGATTGGTTGGCTGGTCCATCGGCACGATCTACAACACGGTAGTCTCTTTAAGACTCCGCTAAATGGGTGAAAGCATTTGGAAACAAATAATCAACAACCCACGCTCTCGGTAGTCGTGCCGGTATACAACTCGCTGGCCGACTTGACCCATTGTTTGGCCGCCCTCAAAAGATCGGGGTTCGACGACTATGAGGTCCTGGTGGTTGACGACGGTTCAACGGAACCCATTCGACCCTTAGTCGAAACCCACGGTTTCGGGTACGTGAGAATCAATGGACCGAGTGGGCCAGCGCGGGCACGAAACCATGGTGTCTCATTAGTGAACGGTAACTACGTTCTCTTCATCGATGCCGATGTGTGCGTTCATCCAGATACGCTTGCCAAGATTGCAGCCACTTTTAAGAAGGACCCGAGCATCGATGCCGTGATCGGTTCTTATGATGAAGCACCGGCGAAGCCAAACTTCCTCTCACAGTATAAGAACCTGTTTCATCACTACGTTCATCAACAATCCGACGGAGCGATTGGTACGTTTTGGACCGGATGCGGTGCTATCAAACGCGAACTCTTCATTGCCTTCGGGGGATTCGACGAGAATCGCTATCGCCGTCCGGCTATTGAAGACATTGAACTTGGCACCTGGCTATCGGCCGCGGGCCATAAAATTGTGCTTGATCGAAAGATCAAGGTTAAACATCTCAAGAAGTGGACACTAATCAATCTACTCAAGACTGACATCTTCGATCGAGGCGTCCCCTGGACCCGGTTGATGCTTAGAGCCGGCGCGCTGGCTAACACACTCAACGTAAAACCGACGCAGCGAATCAGTGTGCTCTTGGCCTATCTCGCACCGCTTTTATTGATCGCAGCACTATGGTGGCCCGCGCTCTGGTTTGCGCCATTGATTCCGGTGCTGGGTCTGACTCTGCTGAATTGGGACTTCTATCGGTTCTTTGGTATTCGGACTGGACTGTGGTTCACGATGCGCGTAGTACCGCTCCACTGGCTCTACTTCTGGTACTGCGGTTTTAGTTTTGGCTGGGGGACGCTGCTTCACTATCGCGATAAGTTCTTTGCTGACCAGTCTTCGCCACTTTGGCCCGTTGGCCCAGGAGCGCCTGTTGAATAGTAACGAACAATCGGATCTGACCCTGTCGATCATCGTTACGGTGGTCGGTGGCCAAGAGTTTGTCAGTCGTTGTCTCGACGTATTGAGTCGACAAGTCGATTTTTCAAACACTGAAATAATTGTTCCCTACGACCGGTGGTCTGCGAGTGTCGGGAAGCTTACAAAGGACTTTCCGCAAGTTACTTTTCACTACATCGGGAATCTTGGCGCAGCATCGTCTGAGGAGATCAGCTCGCACCAGCATCGACTCTATGATCGCCGCCGGGCCGTAGGAATCTCACTTGCTCGAGGTCGCGTTATTGCGCTGACCGAAGACTACGCGGTTCCTGCGGAACACTGGTACCAACAAATCCTACTGGCGCACGAACAACCGTATGCGGCAATAGGCGGCGCAATCGACAACGATGTCGATCGTCCATTGAACTGGGCCCTCTACTATTGTGATTTCGGTCGCTATGGAACGCCGTTGGAGGCAGGTCCTGCTGAGTACGCCTCAGATGTCAACATCGCGTACAAGCGTGAAGCTCTTAAGTCGATAAGTAACACTTGGGAGAATGCCTATCACGAAACACTCGTGAATTGGGCACTGCGATCCCGCGGCGAGACCGTGTTTCTGGATCCGCGAATGCTGGTTCGAGAGCGACGACCAACAACAAAGTTCAGTGTTGCCTTTGGCGAGCGGATCGAATGGGGTCGAGTATTTGCAGAAACGCGCGTCGCTGCATGTGGACGTTTGCAGCGAATCTCTTTCATTGCCGGAATAGCAGTGTTGCCGTTGTTACTCATTGCTCGAGCCTTCAAACATATGTTGCGACAACGCCGGACACTCAAACAGATGTTTATGACGCTACCACTTGCTACTGGTTTGATTATTGGGTGGTCGCTCGGAGAGTTCATGGGTTACATGGTCGGACCAACCGCGGAAGAATATCTTCTAACAAAGCCTGTTACTGAAACCTAGAGGAACCGGAACCGTGCGGACACTAACCACCAATCAAATATCGATTCTGACTTATCACTCACTGGACCTGAATCGGTCGGTGTTATCAGTTGATCCCCGCGACTTTGCCGAGCAGATGACCTGCCTGGCCGACAAGGGCTTTCGCGGCATATCGCTACGCGAGGCGCTTGAATATCGCGAAGTCAATCTTGGCTGGCCCACCAATACTGCAGTGCTGACTTTCGACGACGGCTTTGCCAATTTTTACGAAGAAGCATTTCCAGTTCTTCAACGTTTCAACTTCTCTGCCACGCTATTCGTTGTTACTGGTCACATGGGCGGACACAATAATTGGGACGGTGGCCCTCCCGGGATGGGAACGCAACGGCTGGTCAGCTGGGAACAAACTGTGGAGCTCGACAAAGCAGGAATCGAAATTGGTTCACACACTCGAACTCATTGCGATTTGAGACGTTGTTCGGCTCAAGAGATCAAAAACGAGATCTCGTCGTCATGCGCAGATATCGAAAATCACCTCGGTCATGAGGTACAAAGCTTTGCTTATCCCTACGGTGGCGTAAATCACCTGGTTCAACAGCTCGCAGCCAGAGATTTTCGAGCGGCGTGCACAACCGAATTGCGAAGAGCGAATGGTGATCCGCTTAACCTCTTGCCCCGAGTTGATATGTACTACGTGAAGTCGTTGCGGAGATTCGCCAACCTGCTGGATGGTCAATTGGACCAGTATTTAACAGTTCGGCGGTGCGGAAGGTTGGCGCGACGAATTCTGGCCCCAGCGCCAGCATAAGAACACCGGGTCCACCGCTGAGATTTCAGTAATCAAAATCATGAATATCACCACAAGAATTGCTAAGCACCTTCGTTTGAACTGGCAGAGTCTGAACGGAACTCGCAATCCGAGCCCGCCGATGTTGATCCTTTTCATCAACTCGATCTGCAACATGAAGTGTGAGCACTGCTTCTACTGGCAGAACTTGAATCGTCGAGACGATCTTACATTCGACGAGATTCAGACCCTGTCAAAGCAACTGGGTCGCATCGATAACCTAAACCTTTCCGGAGGTGAACCGTTTCTCCGCAAAGACTTCGGCCGCATTTGTCGCGAGTTCATTCGCAACAATGGGGTGAAAGAGATCTATGTTCCCAGCAATGGTTACTACACAGACAAAACCATTGAGCAGATTCGCGAGACCCTAAAAGAGAAGAGTCTGCGTCTGTTTGCGATTGAACTTTCGCTCGACGGCATGCAGGAGTTTCATGACAAGTTCCGCGTTACTAAGAACTCTTTTGCTTACGCCATGAGAACGTATGACGCTCTGGCCGAACTGCAAAAGGAGGATCCGCGGCTACAGATTCACTCGATCTCTACTGCAACAAGCGAAAACATGGATGAGATCCGACGGCTCACGACTTACCTTTTCGAACGTTGTCCAAAGATGAGTCATCACAACCTGGCACTCATCCGTGGAGACCGAAAGAACCCGTCGTTGGAGGGACCGAAACTCGCTGAATATAAACAGTTGGCAGAGTACGTTCAGCGGCTTTGGGCACCGCGTGAAGCAAACCGCTACGGCAGCATCGTTGAGCCGATGTTGCAATGGGCCAAGATCAAAACCGCAAGAGAGAAACGACAAGTTGTGCCGTGTAAAGCTGGAGTTTTAAGCGCAGTCGTTTATTCGAATGGCGATGTCAGCGTGTGCGAAACCCATAGGCCGCTGGGAAACATCCGCGACAAATCTTTCAACGACATCTGGCACTCTGAAGCGGCCGAACAGCTTCGCGCTTCGATCCGCGCTAAAGATTGTTACTGTACTAACGAGATCTTTCTTTGGCCCAGCATAACTTTTCAACCAAAACAACTAGTCAGGGCCTTGGTGGGATCGCGGGCGTGGCGACAACCGAAATCGCTTCCGCAGAATGAACGCGCCGATTGGACCAAGTCCGGAGTAAGCATCCCACTTCCGGTTGTAAATCTCAGACGCGAACCAAATATGTTGAGTCCCCAACGCGTTACGAAGTAGTTGTTTCTGACCTCCTGTCGTGAACCTGCTCAAAAATTTCCTGTCGCTCGTCCTCGCTGAAGGTTTCAGCAAGCTGATCACCTTTGCAGCCTTCGCCTATCTGGCCCGACAACTGGGCGCTGAAACATTTGGCTACGTTGAGTTTGCAGCGGCAGTTCTAATGTGTGCCAGCTTGATTGTGGACCAGGGATTCAGCGCCTTCGGCGCCAAGGAGATAGCCAAATCTCCTGAACTGACCGGTCGCTTAGCAACCAAGATCGTCACTGCCCGCCTGTTGCTTGCGTTGAGCGGATATCTGGTGGTGGCAGTTTTTGCGCTGCTCGTTGACCGGGGTCCGGTGGTAATGCGACTGCTGCTCGTTTACGGTCTAAGTCTTTGGGCACTACCTCTTTTGCTTCAATGGGTATTTCAAGGACACGAGCGGATGCAGCTTGTCGCCAGTGCGCAGATCATTCGTCAGGTAGTTTTCTGTGCGGTTGTTTTTGCCATGGTGCGTGGTGCACAAGATGTCTTGTGGGTTGCGTGGGCCGAAGTGGCAGGCGTTGTTGCGACGGCAACTTTCTGTGTCGTGGTCTATCGCCGTTATTTTCAAAAAGAGACACCGCAACAGGCTTCCTCTTCGATACGTCTATTCCGCGAAGGACTACCGATTGGCCTAAGCCAGATGTTCTGGGTCATCAAGATGTTCGGGGGAACATTGATACTGGGACTCATTGCCTCGAGTCAGGAGGTCGCCTTCTTTGCCGGCGCCCAGAGAATCCTGATCGCGCTCCACACTTTTGTTTGGCTTTACTACTTCAATCTGTTGCCGTCGCTGGCTCGATCCTGGCAAGAAGGAACTGAAGAGTTCAGATCTTTGATTGCCAGATCAATGCAGGTGATGGTTTGGGTCGGAGTAGCCGGCGGACTCGCGTGGGCCGCTCTTTCTCAACAGGCGATTCAGTTCGTTTACGGAACTGAGTTTGGACCGGCTGGAACAGTGCTCGCGCTCTTTGCCGCAGTCTGGTCGATGGCGTTGATAAGCGGACACTACCGCTTTGGGTTGATCGCTGCGGGACAGGCAAACGCTGAAATGGCCACAGCAGCGATTGGAGCAGTGCTCGCTTTGATCATAATCCCGCTCGGTTATTACAACGCGGGCATAACTGGAGCAGCGGTGGGATTGGTTATTGCTGAGGCAGGAATTTGGGTTAGCTCGTGGTGGTTCGCTCAGAAACTGCTTTTCCTCAAGGGCAATAGCAGGCATCTACGCCTTCCACTATTCGCCTTGCTACTGGTCGTAGCAACTATCTGGCTACTTCCGCTTAGTGCACAGAATGCGCGTCTCGCCGTCCTGATGTTGTTGCCGGCAATCCTCGCACTCGTGTTGGACCATACCGCTCGCATACGCGTCCGTCAGTTGTTAGGACTCTTACGGATCTGAACCACAGTTAATTTCGGCCAATGCAATCAACCGTTTCCACAAGTCGGGACATAATTCTTTTTCCGGTACAGGAAGGCACGGCAGCCCGTAGATTGCCCTGGCGCTTCTCGAATCGTGGAATCGCGGTCCGTCTTTTTCTCACCTGCTGGCTGATCTATGGCTTGCACTTCGCAACCAATACCGTACGCGAAATCTATCCCACGTTGAGCCTCGGAGATCGACTGAGTTTCCAGGTAACCGAGTACGCCGGTTTGCACCCTGACATCTTTGAGATTCCCGGACGCGGTGTCTTTATCAACAGCAATCCTGGCGCCTCGATAATTGGCGCAGTGCCCTATGTGATCTTCCGTCCTTTGATCGACAGAGTGGTAGAGCGCACGCAACTCAGTCGTGCTGCATCACCGTCTCTGGACAACGCCAACTATCAGTCACCATATCCGATGGCCCAGGAATTCTATCGTCGCGCGCGAGAACGTGGATATGACATCAAGTTCGGATTGGCCTCGGCTGTCTTCCAGTTTTTTGGCATGGCACCCATCTCGGCATTGAGCGCTGTATTGATGTTCTACATTCTCATTGGATTAAAACTGGAAGTCCGCACCGCACTCTTAATGACATTGCTGTACGCCTTTGCCACTCCTGTTTTCTTCCGGACGGGACATCTCAATCAGAACTTGCTGGTAGGACATTGTGCGTTCTTCGCGTTTGCAGTGCTCTGGCGTCCCTGGGACACGGCGCACAACCGGCGAGCACCGAGATACTTTCTCGCGGGTCTTCTGTGTGGATGGGCTGTCGTGTTGGATTACAGCGGGATCGTTGTTCCTATCGTCCTTGGTGCTTACGCGTTCATGCGTCGGTCCACTCTCCCCACCACACTCAAATCTCGTCATGACCTGCCGCTGTTTGCTCTTGGAGTCATACTTTGTGGATTAGCATTGATGGCCTACCAGTGGTCCAGTTTTGGTCATCCCCTATACCCGGCCCAACGATACATGCCGCCGACGCAGTTCTCGCATTACGGCTACAACGGGATGGATCGTCCGCACCTGGATCTACTTTGGGACACCTCCTTCGGAATGCGCTTCGGTCTGTTTACATCGGCGCCGCTTCTTTTGCTTGCGCTTTGGGTTCCTGGCTGGTTGCGCAGTCACAAACGGTTGGTAGGCAATCTGGAAGCGTGGACCATCGTGGCTTTCACGATCCTATTATTTCTCTTCTCATCTGCTAATCAATTTGGCAGGCTCCAGTTCAACAGCGGCGTCCGTTACATTGTTCCCGTGGTTCCATTTCTCTTCATTCTGATTGCCGGGATGTTTCTGCGAATGCCAAAACTTATCGCAGTAATAATCGGTATCGTCGCAACCTACTGGTCCTGGTGCCTCGCAATGTACCGAGACACTGAACAGGGTTGGGGAGTACTTGAATCGATAAAGCAGATCACGCTGCAAGGTTTCCGCCTGCCGTGGCTCACAACGCTCGAGAGAATGGGCTACGTTTCCGGCAGCGCCTCGGTTATTCCTCTGTTTGTTGTCTGCACCGCAATTATTTGGACTCTTTGGACCGTGGGCCAGCAAAAAGCGGCTCGGACGCGATCCATCAATTAACTCCGTGGAACTACAAAGTCACAAAGTGCCATCAGCGATGTTGGCCGCTATTGGTCTGCTTCTGATCAGCGCTGCCGCCTTGATCAGCAACGTTGAAATCGAGCGAACGCTGCTGGGCGACACATCTCATTCACTCTCGTGGGGTCCATCACTTTTTCGCTTGCTGCTGGTCTTCCATGGAATCGTTCTGCTGGTCATAGCGCAACGCTGGTTCGGCTTGCGAAAAACAAAAGTGCAGGTTGCGTTTGCTATCAGAAAGACCGAGTCGTTTCCGTGGTTGCTGCTGTCATCACTCAGCGTGCTCGCGCTTGGTTTGCGACTCTGGCGTCTCAATACCGACCTGTGGTTTGACGAACTACTCACACTGCTCAACTACGTGCGCATGCCTTTTGGCTTCATCATTGCGCGGCTACCTGATCAGAACAATCACATAGTGTTTTCACTCTTATCTCATGCGTCGGTGCAAGTTTTTGGTGAGAGTGCATGGGCCGTGCGTTTGCCATCGGTAGTGTTGGGCGTGTTGAGTCTGTGGGCTCTGTTCCTCCTGGGCAGGCGAATTCTAAATACACGCGAGGCGTTACTCACCAGCGCGCTGGCAACTGTCTCGTACCATCACATCTGGTTCTCGCAGAATGCGCGCGGCTATATGGGCCTTCTGTTCTTTTCGATTCTCGCTACCTGGATTTGGGTCGAAGCTAGAGATCGGAAGGACTGGCGCTGGTGGGCTGGTTACGTACTGGCTGTGGCCTTTGGAATGTGGACACACTTGACGATGGTATTTGTGGTCGCCGCTCACGCGATCGTCTTTCTCGCAGCGCTCACCAGATCATTAGTCGCGCGGTCACAAGTTGATACGCGCACCTGGTTACAACCTGTCATAGCCTTCCTGCTTGCAGCAACAGTAACTTTGCAGCTGTATGCGTTGGCACTTCCTGAGTTCCTCAGTGTTGGACTTCACGAGGTTTCGCTTGAGTCAGAATGGACCAATCCGTGGTGGGTTGTTACTGAGACGATTCGCAATCTCCAGATTGGGTTCTCAGGAGCCTTTGTCGTTCTGTCGGGAACAATCATGGTTGGACTTGGCTGGTTGGGTATCTGGCGCCGTGATTGGGAGAGCGGAGCGTTGATGGTCTTACCACCAGTGCTCGCGGGCACAACGATGCTGGCGCTCGGACATAACTTATGGCCGCGCTTCTTTTTCTTTGCGATGGGCTTCGCTCTGCTCATCGCGATTCACGGAGCGATGTCTTTGCCCGAACTCCTCGCGCAGATTCTGAAGTCACGGGTAGCCATTGTCTGGCCGGAAAGGCTCGGTCGCACTGCCGGATTTATTCTGACTTCCCTCTTATTGGTCGCTTCGGCAATTACGGTGCCTCGCAACTATGCACATCCGAAACAGGATTACAGCGGAGCCAGAGACTACGTTGAAAGTCAGCGCGAACCCGGCGATGTGGTAGTAGCCGTCGGACTGGCGGGAGTCGCATACAAAAGTTACTTCGCGCCGAATTGGGCCGTGGCCCAAACCGAGTCTGAGTTGGACTCAGTCCGGAGTGGAAACAAGAACGTTTGGCTCATCTATACGATCCCGGTAGAGGTGAAAGCTTATCGACGCGACATCTGGGAAACAATTCAAACGAAATTTACGGTAGTCAAAGTTTTCCCAGGCACATTGGGTGGAGGCGAAGTTGTTGTTTGCCGTCAATTACCGGACGCAGGACCCCAACTGGCTATGGGCCATAACACTCCTGTCAATCGTTAAAGCGGAGGAATCAAGATCATGAACCCAGTCAGCATTGTGATGCCGGCCTTTAATGAAGAAATGTCTGTCAAAGCCAGCATTAGCGAGATGCGTGAACTGCTGAGCGAGGCCGGCATTTCAGCCGAATTCATCGTGGTGGACGACGGCTCGAAAGACGACACCGCGCGTCAGGCCAAATCAGCTGGGGCGCGCGTCATTCAACATCGTAGTAATCGCGGTTATGGCGCTTCGCGCAAGACCGGAATCGCCGAAGCGAATTACGACACGATCGCCATCACTGACGCAGACGGCACCTATCCCGCACGGTATCTTCCGCAAATGCTTCAGGAGTTGGAACAAGCAGACATGGTTGTCGGGGCGCGCACTGGCAATGACGTGCACATACCATTAATTCGTCGTCCCGCGAAGTGGATGCTGAACAAGTTGGCCAACTATGTATCGGGTCGTCAGATCCCCGACTTGAACAGCGGATTGAGAGTTTTTCGCCGCGATGTGGTGATGCAATACTTCCCAATCCTTCCTGATCAGTTCAGCTTCACCACCACGATTACGATGGCGATGTTGTGTGACAAGTACGCCGTGTCATACATCCCGATTGACTATCGTAAGCGCTCAGGCCGTTCAAAGATCGTTCCCTGGGATGCAGGCAGCTTTGCAATCCTCATATTGCGCATCGCGATGCTGTTCAAACCACTACGCGTCTTTATTCCGCTGGCGCTCGCCTGTCTCGTTTATGGCGTCGGCAAAATGACTATTGACATGTTCCGTGATCCGAACATCTCTGCATCTGCGATTCTGGCGATGATTAGTGCCATGCAGTTGACATTGGTTGGCATGTTGGGCGAAGCCATCGCGTCGCGCCTCGGTCGTTTCAATCCGCAAGCTGCATACGGAGTTCGACCAAAAGAGATGTTTGAAGCCGAAGAAGATGGTGACGGAA
>DATBMP010000057.1:0-3798 GCA_036554845.1 Pyrinomonadaceae bacterium | reverse complement strand
ATGAAGCTCGTGATCAACCCTTCATCCAGACGGGCTCGATTCTCAACCAGATCAGCGATCGAGTACTTCGAATCGACTCCCAGGAAGAGTGGCAAATCACCAGCTTGCAGATTCAAGTCAACCAACACCGTGCGTGTTGATGTAGAGGCAGACGCAGCCAGGTTGGTTGCGATAAACGAAGTACCGCAACCACCCTTACTCGAGAAAACCGCGACCATGCGCCCTTTTTTCTTTGGCGCTTCAACGTGACCGGCACGAAATTCACCAACGCGGTCCACCACAGTCCTTAGTTCATCTGGACTGATGGGAAGACGCAGAAACTCCCTCGCACCCGCGCGCAAACTCTGCAAGAGCATGTCGGGTGATGCATCTTGAGCAGCAGAGATGATTGCAGTCGCTGCACACTCATGACCCAGTCGTTGAATCAGCTTGATTGCCTGTTCCGGGTTTGTTCCGAGAGTGATGATTGCTGCGTCGGGTTTGAGGCGAACAATCTCGCCATAGAGTTGTTCGGCATCATTACCACCAGCGAGCAGTCGTATGCGGCTGTCGGAATTAAGCGCGCTGCGGATCTCCTTGAAGTTATCAAGGCCGGTACTTAGAACTACGAAACTGAGTGATTGCGTCATCGTTTCCTCTTGGGGGCAAGCGCTTCAGCGCCACCCTGTCTCAAAAAGCAAACAGGGTTAGTTGGGAATAATTGTGCAGGAATTCAGGCCGCCACCATCACATGGCACGTAGCCTGCGCTTTCGCCCGGCAAGGAAGTGCGATAGTCGGGCATGTTGTAAGTACCGCCGATCAGCGGCACGTTGAATTGGAATTGGTAAGTCTGTCCACCAGAGTTTTTGATCGAGACGGTGGCCTTCGAACTCAAGACAATGCCTGTATAGTTCGAGTAGGTGACCTGGACGTCATTGGTGGTCAGGCCGCTCACGACTGGTGTTGCACCTGCTCCGGCGTTTGGATCTCCGTAAACGACCATCTTCTTAACAGCATCCATTCCAGCCGCGTCATTTCTTCTCACTGCTGCATAACGCACGCCACGTCGGGCCGCATCACGCAGAGCGTTGTGCGTCCAGAAGAGACGGCCAAACTCGATTGCTCCAAACATCACTGACAGAAAAACCGTGGCGACGATCGCAAACTCAACCAACGCCGCTCCGCGTTCGTTCTTCTTAAAGCGTTTGCTCTTCATAGCTATTTCACCTCTTTACTATTCCGAAGTTGCAGCCCGGGCGAATATTCGAGCGCTACCACCCGCCGCATCAGCGAGTGGTAGTACTCCTCACCTAGCCTGCCGTTGGTCCGTTGTAAAGCTGATGCATCGTGGCGCTCGCATTCATATCTATATTGAGTGAGAGTGCGGTGATGCCCGTGAGTTTGCCAATGTCGAAGAATGGTTGATATTTGTAGTTCACGATCTTCACAGTCACTGAATCAATTGAATTGACTGAAGGACCGTTGGCCACCACTGACACGTTGGAGGGCGTTAATCCTGGAAGGATCGGAGTACCTGAGCTTGCGCCGTAGTCGCCATAGACGACGATGCCGCGAGTTTCAGGTACGGTCCATGAAGCGTTGCGTTCCCACTTGCACGCATGTCGCGCGCCCGCGCGCACTGCATTCGTCAAAGTGGTGTATTGATAGAAGAACCGGCCAAATTCGGCGATGCCGCCGAGGAGCATTAACATCACCGGCAATGCAATTGCCAGCTCAAGAATCTGCGTCCCCTGTTCATCACCCAGGAACCGGCGAACCCATTTGAATGATTTGATTGGCTTACGCATCTTTCACCTCTATTTGTAAAGAACCGGAATTGAAAGGTCACTCATCTGATTTCCGCCGGGCGAATAAGTGCCCACCGGAACCGCTACCGGCTTGCCGATGTACTCAACTTCGAGACGGCAATCTGCGCCGACCTTCTTCCGAATGAAGAAGGCTGCGAGATCGTTCGAAGTTATCGCGCGAGTGCTGGTGTTGTATGCGGTATTCGCCGCAATCGGCACCGTGATGACACGTCGGTTCTTGACGCCGGAACAGCCAGAGCAATCAGCCGTCAAGTTTGAGTACTGATCGAACGTGATGTTCTCTTGCGTAACAACGTCAGGTGGATGGTCTGTCGGATTGGCGCCCGGATGGACCGTGTAATCGCCAAATCGAGTGTTGGTCCCGATCCTTGCTGAATTGCACATACCAGCGGCATTTAGGTTGGCGGCGGTGTAGTTGCTGCCAATGTAGCCGTAAGCGTGGATTGGACCAGTAGTGATCATCTCACCATCCGGACCAGCAAGCACACGATAGCTGGTCGGTGTGTTGACGGTTCCGGCCTGTGCGGTCAGTGAAAGAATGCTTCCCTTCACAAACGGGCTTGCTGCAGGTTCGATGAACGCATAAGCCGTGTAGAACTTGTTCATCGTGAGACCAATGGACATTCCGGCCGTTGCAGTAGCGCCGATGTTCTTGGTCGAACCCAAAGCGACGGCTGCAAAAGCAACACCCACCGGCTTCGGAGGAATAGTTACTTTCACAAATCGAACTCCCGTAGGATCTGCGATAGCCGAAGCCTCGCTCACGTATGCACCGTTCAGGTCCTTGCCAAAAGTGATATCTGCACTGCTCAAGCTGACTGAGTTTTTGAAGTCATACTTGTTGAGTGCCTTGGTAGCCTCCTGGACGGCCATTCTGATTCCACCAGAGGTGGAATTTAGTTGCGATGCTCCTGCCAGGGCAGAAGCGTCAGCAACGTTTTGTAGTTCTGCTTTTGCTGTATAGAAGTGGCTGATATCTACAGCCAGTCCCGCGATCAGTAGGAGTGAGAGCATGCTAATCGCACTCATCGCCAAGACTGACCCGCGTTCACCTTTTAAGTTGTCTTTTCTCATCTGGTTATTAACCTCTTTCCGTGCGGATGGCTGAGGACTCGGGGTCAAGAGGTTTAAATGTTTGCCGGCACCAGTCTGACGCTTCTCGCTGAGCGAAGTCCTGGAATGCAGGCATTAATCGTGGTCCCCATAAGGGGAACCACAAACTGAAACCAGTCAAGATCGGCGTGGAATGCACCGCCGATCTTGTTGGAGTTCTAACTGTCCATGACACGCCCAGCGTTGTCCTGGAATAGATCAAGCCACAATAGCGTTCTCTCTTTTTTGTCCATCTCTCTCATCCCTTGCTGGGTGTGTGGTCAGAGGAGAGTAAAAATGCTACGGCCTAACCGGCGCCTGCGCCCAATCAAAAGAGAGTGCTTTCGCCATCGGCAGGGCTTTGTTCAGAAGCACTGCGTTTGAGACCGCACCTGTATTGGTCGTTGACTGACTGCTGTTGACGGTTTCGCCTTCCTTCTTCGGTTCTTCGGTCTTTGGTGCTACCGGAGTCGCGGGCGCGGTTGCTGGAGCTGCTGGCGTGGCAACTGGAGTTGTCTCAATTGCCTGACCTGTGATCGAGTAACCAGTTCGACCCTGAATGCCTTCGCCTTTCGGCTCAACGCCCAACGGCGAACCATTCTTCAGACCATCAACGCCGCGCATCTGTGGCAAGTCGTCACGATTGACGGGCTTAACCAATTGAGCGGTGACGATAAAGATCAGTTCTGTTTCCTGCTTCTGAAAAGACTTGGACTTGAAGAGCGCACCAAGAATTGGAATGTCGCCAAGCACCGGCACCTTCGACAGGGATCGCTGTTCGGAGTTGTCAAGCAAGCCGGCGAGCGCAAACGATTGTCCGTCACGAAGTTCAACACCGGTCTTAGCGCGACGTGTGCGCAGAGCTGGAATCACGAAGCCGTCAAACTTCACACCGTT
>DATBMP010000048.1:0-7418 GCA_036554845.1 Pyrinomonadaceae bacterium | reverse complement strand
GTGGGACTGCTGCTGTCACTGTCTGTGCTGGTGACTTCAGTACTGATTGCTTTCAGGGAGATGGCCGGTCGGCTTTCCCCTCGTCAGGTGATTCGATATCCCATCCTTCTTTCAGTCGGCAGCATTTTTTGGCAGGGCCTTTTTGCGTCGTTAAGTTTTATGGTAACCGTCACGCTCTTTGCGATTGTCTACCGCTTTATGCCGCGCGCCGCGGTCACCGTGCGAGACACGATTCCCGGAGCGGTACTCGCTGGCGTGCTCTGGGAGATCGCAAAGTACGGTTTCGCATGGTCGCTCAGCTATTTCCACTACGATCAAATTTATGGATCGGTAGGAGCTGTCGTAGCAGTACTCACCTGGAGCTATGTCTCAAGCTTGATTCTTCTTTTTGGCGCTCAGCTAACCAAAGTCTTCCATTACGAGCACCCTGCCTAAGCTCCAAACAACACCATGCATATCTCAGAGTTCAGCTACGAGCTTCCAGATGAGCTGATCGCTCAGGAACCACTCGCTGATCGTGACGCCTCGCGCATGCTGGTCGTCGATCGGCAAAACAAAGGGTGGACCGATTCGGCGTTCACTTCGTTGCCGACATTTTTGCGAAAGGGAGATCTGCTGGTTCTCAACAACACTCGTGTGTTTCCCGCACGCCTGCCTGGAAGACGAGAGGGATCAGGGGGTCAGGTTGAGGTTCTTTTAGTGCGAGAAGTTGAACCGCTCGTCTGGGAAGCACTGATTCGCCCGGGTCACCGCTTGAAAGCCGGCGCCGCGATCATTTTCGGCGACACACGTGTTCGCGCTGAGGTTTTGGATAATCCGGGTAATGAAATCAGGCAGCTGCGTTTCGATCGAGTGGAATCACTGCAGCAGAGTCTGGATGCGCTGGGCCAGATGCCCCTTCCTCCATACATAAGAAGACCGGAAGGTGGTTTCGTTGAGGATCGGACGCGTTATCAAACAGTCTTCGCTTGCGAGCGTGGTGCAATTGCCGCACCTACCGCTGGCCTGCACTTCACTTCATCAATGTTGGAAGTTCTTCGCGAACTTGGAGTTGAGATAGTCGAGATCACTCTTCACGTCGGTTACGGGACATTCGAGCCGGTGCGCGTGGAAGAGATCGAGGACCACGAAGTTCGTGATGAGAGCTTTGAAATTAGCCCGCGTGCCGCGTCTACAATTAATGAAAAGCGGCAAGCAGGCGGAAGACTAGTTGCCGTTGGTACGACCACAACCCGCGCTTTGGAATCAGCGGCAGATTCCTCTGGTGTTATAAACGCTACAAAAGGCCGTGCCAGTCTAACCATCAAACCTGGCTACAGCTTCCGTGCGGTAGATTCGTTACTCACAAATTTTCACCTGCCGCGGTCATCGCTCCTGTTGTTGGTCTCAGCGTTTGCCGGACGAGATCTCGTTCTCAACGCCTATCGCCACGCGGTGGAAGCCCGGTACCGTTTTTACAGCTATGGTGACTGCATGTTAATTATTTAGTCCCGAGGGGACAGATGGTAAACTAGGTTTGTTTCCCCAAAGGTTTGGCTCATCCAATACCATGGCAGTACTAAAGAAAATTCGCTCCCGCTGGTGGTCCCAGCCAGAACCAGACGGCAAGTACGTTCCAACTCCCGAAAAATCGATCCGGGCAGCAACTGGCACCCGTTACGACATCCGTCCACTTACAATCTCTCAACTGGATGAATGCTGGCGACTCGATCAGCGCTGTTTTGTGGATGGAGAGGCCTACAGCCGCGAGACGTTTGAGTATCTCCTCACAGCACCTGAATCAGTCTCGTATCGCGCTGTGACACCCGGGGGGATCATGGTCGGCTTTGTAATCGGACTTGTTGAACCGGACCACACCGGTCACGTGACAACGGTGGGCGTGGCTCCTGAACATCGACGCCGCAAAATCGCCAATCGATTGATGGCCGAAGTGGAACAGGGTTTCCGCCGTCGAAATGTCAGACTTGTCCGGCTTGAAGTCAGATCTTTAAACGATGCTGCTCAAAAGCTTTATGAAAACCTGGGATATGCAGTAACTCAGCGGTTGCCAAAGTACTATTCAAACGGCGGGGATGGATTGCTGATGCTGAAATCTCTGATGTGATAGCTGCGCTCTTAGCCCTTGCGCAGTTCGGTCAAGACTTGTTTCGCAACGGCCTTCAAGGTATCGAAAACGCCCACTCCAGTAGACGCAACTGCTTCAACAACCGGCTCACCCTTCCGCAGTAATTCTGTTGACAAATCCTGCACTGGAACGATATTGGGCAAGTCTCGCTTGTTCAGCTGCAATACATAAGGCAGTTTCATCAAGTCGTAACCCTGTGTCCGCAGATTCTCTTCAAGGTTGTAGAGCGATTCGATGTTTGCATCCATGCGCTCTTCCTGAGAGTCGGCGACGAATACAACCCCATCAACGCCCTTCAGAATCAGTTTGCGCGAGGCGTCATAGAAAACCTGACCGGGCACAGTGTAGAGATGAAAGCGTGTCTTGAATCCACGTACAGTCCCTAACTCGAGCGGCATGAAATCGAAAAAGAGAGTCCGATCCGTTTCGGTTGCGAGACTGATTAACTTTCCTCTCGCTTGCGGGGCTGTCGAGTCGAAGATGTGCTGCAAGTTGGTCGTCTTTCCACACAAACCTGGGCCGTAGTAGACGATCTTGCAGTTGATTTCTCTTGATGCGTAGTTAATGAAAGTCATGGCGCACAGTTAATTGAAGAGACTATCGATGTCTTCATCGGTGATTCCTGCAAAAGGTGAGTCGAGATCACCATCGGCTCGCGTGATTTCTGCAATCATCGTGGAGATCTGGTGAGAGACCTGTTTGGCGCGAAGTTTTACCAATCCCAAACTCGATCGATCATCGAAGACAACCACCAAGAGAAGTCTGCCGATGACCGATATATGAATGCTTTCTCGCTCACCTTCGTGAGAAAGGGTCGGAAACTCTTTTTCACCGATGAGCTGCGCCATTCCACCGGTAGCAGCAACATTGCCAGCGGCGAGAGAAGCCAAGCTTGTAGTGTCAAGATTACCCACTTCACCCTGAACAGCGATCTCTTGACCATCTTTGTCAACCAGAAACACAACCTTAGCGGCCGAGTCCAACCGCAGTCTGGCCAGTACGGCTTTGATCTGATGGTACTGCTGTTCGCGAAGCAGGATCGGAGCGTCTGCCATTGATACAGCTCTCTTAGGAATTAGGTTACGGCAAGGATTCTGGCGGGTGCTGAGCTAGAACGTTAAGAGCTCTGCAATCACAAGCTGCTGAAGATTTTGACGTTTTCAGCTTCCAGCTCACGGCGGGGACGACGATCCCCCTTGACCGCAAGGCACTGTAACATAGCCAACAATGACCTTCAAGTGTTTTCCTTTGTTGATACTCGGGTAGTCTAATCAGGAGTTTTGGACCGTCGGAGTAACCGCAAATCCCCTTAATCCGTTGATTTAGAAGCGCACCTATGCTACCCTCGCGGCCAGTTTTTGACGCGCAATTTCGCTGCGGTACCAACTCTCCGATCTGTACAAATGAGTAGTCCCGTGACAAAAGGTTTGAGACGAACATCTTCAGGTGCTCGACGTGCTTCGACCAAAACATCGGTCAAAAGTCGGTCATCGAGGACGAGTTCTGCGCGACCTAAAGCGCAGCGTGCCGCCGCAGCCAAAAAAACTGCGGCTAAATCGTCCGCTGCACGCGCCAAAACGACAAAACCCGCGAAGGCCGCCAAGAAACCGGTTCCAAAGCGTAAGGCTGCGCCATTAAAGGCCAAAGCAGCCGCCAAAAAGACCGCAACTCGAAAACCCGTAGCACGCAAACCGGTTAAGCCGGCGAAGCTCGTTGCTCCGAGAGTCAAAAAGACTCAGAAGCTCGCAGCCGTCCGTGCACCGCGTCCCGTTGTGGCCCCACCTCCGCCGCGACAACCAACGCTGGATGAGTCCGCAGCGTTGCGTGCGTTTGAACAGGCACATAAAGAGTTCACTCGCGGCAGGTTTGGCGAAGCCAGAAATCAGTTTCGAGCCCTGTTGGATAAGTACTCCCAGGTTTCGGAGGTTGCAGCACGGGCACGCACCTACCTGGCAATTGCAGAATCGAGGCTTCACACCGAAAGTATGTTGCCCCGTGATGCCGATTCGCTTTATGACCGAGGCGTCATCGAGTTGAATCGTGGTGAGTATGTTGCAGCACAGGAGATGTTTGAGCGTGCTCTCAAGCGGGAACCTGAAGCCGCTCACATTCACTATGGCCTGGCTGCCACGCGTGCACGCCTCGGCTCAGTCGACTTGGCTCTTCAATCGCTGCAAAGAGCTCTGGACCTACAACCGAACCTGCGCGTTCGTGCCCAACATGATCAGGACCTGACGTCCCTTCGCAATGATCCCGATTTCGACCGACTTGTTTTCCAAGCCCGGATCTAACCTTTCTCTGTTGTCTGACCATTCCCTGCGACAAGCCAGATCACCGTTTCAGGCATTACCCCTTTTTCGGTATGATTCCGAACTCTTAAAGGACGCACTTGCCTTACTCAGCAAAGAACAACCGAGGTCTTAACTTAGTTGCGCTAGGTGGCGGAACTGGACTTTCGTCTCTACTCGCCGGCTTGAAAAAACTGGTGGGTAAGACTGAACAGGCAAGCCCTTGGATCCAAACCCTTTCGGCGATCGTAACGGTCTCGGACGATGGTGGAAGTTCTGGCAGATTGCGCGATGAATTACAGATGTTGCCCCCGGGAGACATACGCAACTGCATGATCGCGCTCTCGGAAGATTCAACCCTTCTGGCAAGACTTTTTCAGTATCGCTTTCGCGGCGACGGTGAACTGGGTGGTCACAGTTTTGGCAATCTCTTCCTTGCTGCTCTGACAGAGGTCACCGGTGACTTTGTTGAAGCGGTTAGGTTGTCCTCTGAAGTACTCGCCAGCAAAGGTCACATCTATCCCGCAACGATTAATGATGTCCGTTTGGTCGCCAAGCTGAACGATGGAACCACCGTCAGGGGTGAAACCCAAATCACGGCATCAGGAGCCGGTATTCAATCTCTACACCTCGAACCCGAGCAGTGTCTTCCCCTTCCGGAAGCACTCTCAGCCATCCGAGCAGCAGATGTAATCACTGTCGGCCCAGGTTCCCTTTACACCAGCATCCTGCCGAATCTTCTGGTTGCAAGAATGGCCGAGGTTATCGGCTCTTCACCGGCGACGAAGATCTTTATCTGCAACCTGATGACTCAACCCGGCGAGACCGATGGCTACTCAGCGAGGCAACATCTCGATACGGTGAAGAAATACGCGCCGGCGATACACTTCGACTACGTCGTCGTTAATAATCGTCCGATTGAATCCGAGCAAGCCGCTCGATATGCTGCTGAAGGCGCATATCAGATAGGTCTGGCGGACGATTCGTTCGATAATGCTGTTGAGGGGGACACAGAGATAATTCGAGCAGATCTGTTGGACCACGGTGAGAAGGTGCGACACGACTCTGATCGATTGGCCCAGGTTGTTATTGCCTGTCACGAACGAGCAAGGCTGACCCAAACGCATTCTCTCTCCACATAATTCATGGAGAATCCAATTCCGCAATCGAATCAAGATCGTGCCCCACTTAATGTGCTAATCATGGCAGCAGGTTTAGGCACCCGCATGAAGTCTGCAAAGGCCAAGGTACTTCATGAGTTAGATGGTCGCCCGTTGATAGAACATGTCTGTCGCACAGCGGTCTCGTTAAATCCGAGACAAGTCTATGTTGTCGTTGGTCACCAGGCTGAAGACGTGGAACAGGCCGTCAGGAAGTGCGTCGATCCCCGATTGGCGAGTTTCGTGCTTCAGGCCCAGCAGCGCGGAACTGGCGATGCTGTAATGGCAGCGCGTGAAGCGTTGGCTGGCGCCGAATCTGTACTGCTGATCCTTACGGGCGACGTCCCCTTAATCAAAGCAGAAACACTTAAAGCTTTTCTAGACCACCATCTGGCTTCCGGGGCGACTTGCTCTCTGCTGAGCACGCGACTCGAGAACCCAACCGGTTACGGTCGAGTAATTCGTACTGAAAATGGAAACTTTGCAAAAATCGTAGAACAGAAAGATGCCAGTCCGGAGCAAAGCCAGGTAAGAGAGATCAATGCGGGTTTCTACTGTTTCGATACTGCGAAACTTTTTGCCGCGCTGGGACAGGTTGAGCCAACCAATGCACAGGGGGAGTACTACTTGACTGATGTTCCGCAAATCATGCGTGACGGCGGCGAAAAGGTTGAAGTTTACCTGCACCCGGATTCGCGCGAGGTCTCAGGTATCAACACTCGCGTTGAACTGGCTGAGTTTGAGAACCTGGTTCGCAGACGCACCATTCGCCGGCTGATGGTTGAAAGCGGAGTCACGTTCATCGACCCGGCGCGCGCCTACATCAGTTCGAAAACTCAAGTTGGTCGCGATTCCGTTATCCATCCCGACGTAACCATCGAAGGCGAAAGCGTAATCGGCGAAGGTTGTGTGATTCGAAGCGGAACTCGCATCACCAACTCTCGGATTGGCAGCGCAGTGACGATCAAAGACCATTGTGTGATTGTGGAATCGCATATTGGATCGAATTGTTCCGTGGGTCCGTTCGCACATCTCCGAATGAATGCAAAGATGGAAGACCGATCGACCGTCGGAAATTTTGTCGAGATGAAGAAGTCAACGTTGGGGAAGGGTTCAAAGTCGATGCACCTGACGTATCTCGGTGATGCGACGATTGGCGAGAACACAAACATCGGCGCCGGCACGATTACCTGTAACTACGACGGCCGGCAAAAACACGAAACTGTTATTGAAGAGAACGTGAAGATTGGTTCTGACACTATGCTCGTCGCTCCAGTACGTGTGGGTAGTGGGGCAGTCACCGGAGCTGGTTCGGTGGTAACAAAGGATGTCCCTCCGGACACGCTGGTCGCAGGCGTACCGGCGGAAGTAAAGAAGAAACTGAAGTGATTGACGATTGTAGAGTGTCGATTGACGATTTGAATCCATTGCCAATTGCCGATTGCCAATTGCCGATTTCTTTTAAGGACTGGTCATCTCCAGGAAACGAGGCGCATTTTGGCTATGGTACGAAATGAAGACCTGACCTTTCATGGTGCTGATTCGACTCACGAAATCGACAATCGGCAATAGACAATTGGCAATCGTTAAAAGGCGTCTACGAATAATTCAAAAACCTACGAACAGGGACCCTTATGTGTGGAATAGTCGGTTATGTTGGTAACAAACAGGTCGTGCCGTTAATCATTGACGGACTGCGCAAACTCGAATATCGCGGCTACGATTCCGCCGGCATCGCCGTCGTCAATGAAGATCACAATCTCGAGATTCGTCGAGCCGAGGGCAAGCTGCGGAACCTGGAAGAGGCAATTCGTCTTAGCCCACTTGATGGCACATACGGAATCG
>DATBMP010000028.1:0-3515 GCA_036554845.1 Pyrinomonadaceae bacterium | reverse complement strand
GTAGGCAAAAATATGAGCAGCGTGACGATCGCCAGCCAGAAAGCCAGTTTGTCCAGGGCTGCTAACGCGGGGATCAGCTCGTAGGGACGGAAATAGAGAACCAGGGTAAAGAGAAAGAGTCCTAAGAAACTGATTGTGTGGCCGTGACGTAAGACTGACTTTCGTTTAGCGGCCCTTCCCGGCTGATCGATCCGGACGGGGACGTCTGGACCATCCTTCAACTTCTGCGACCATTTGTCCGCGCTCGGCTTTACAGGAAAGCGCTCCTCATCAACAGCATCACGATTCGTTCGCTTCGAAGGATCGCTTCTGATGAGTGGTTCGTAGTCTGAGAATTCGGAGCTTATAGGCATCTGAAGTTTTTTGGACGCTTCGATACTCTAAAGCTCGAAGCTGCGGCTATTAGCAAAACCTTTCATCAAATCGCAAACTCGCAGCCGCTGCTGACACTAGTGAATAGACCACCACGGAGACACAGGAGAGTTGCCGGCGCCTTCCTTAGAAGATGGTATAGATAAACGGAGCCAACGCCGAACTCTGAGCGAAAACCAAAAGAACGCCGAATATCATCAGCACAATGATGATCGGAAGCAGCCAGAACTTCTTTCGCTCACGAAGCAACATCCATATCTCTTTCAACATTGATAACATTCCAATATCTCCACTATTTGTGCCGGATTATTGAGAAACGAACCAGGCAGGCTTCCAATCAAGTGTCGTTCAAGCTAGAACAGACGTTCAAACTGTGCGCGCGTCTGTCTGGTGTACTCGCGTTTTACCCAGTAGGTCGGTTCTTTTGCGCCGCGTCGCCGAAGCGGATCGCGCCCGACGATGCGGGAAACAATGCGGTAGGGAGTGAACAACCCGTAATACACTAGCGATAACAATATACGACTATTGATGTAACCCAGCACCATCGCTATGCCCATCCAGAATCGATGGAAGCCACGCGCTGCAATCGGAACAAAGAATGCGATGAAAGCCAGCAACAGGATGATGCTTCCGAGTACGGCTACAACCGTCATGCGCCCGCGATAGAGCTGCCACGTACCCACCAGAAAAAGAACCGCTGCAACAACGAGTGCAGTCTTGCGCGCTTGCTCGTTCGTTACTTCGGGTACGTGTGCCGAGCGTTTGCGTTTTGGTTTCCGCTTTGCGTCAGTCAAGCTGGAACTCCTCCTGCCAGGAAACATCGTCGACGAAGATGCCTTCTCCTTGTTCGTCTTTCCTGAGCACGTAGTCTTCCATGACGAGACAATCCATCTCAGTCCGCATGAAACATGTGTACGCCTCTTCGGGGGTGCAGACTATCGGTTCACCGCGCACGTTGAAAGACGTGTTCACAACAACCGGACAACCAGTCAACTTCTCAAAAGCAGCAATCGTGTCGTAATAAACCGGATTGTCTTCCTGGCGAACTGTCTGAACTCGTGCAGAATAATCAACGTGCGTCACTGCAGGTATCGTAGACCGCACGACGTTTAGCTTGTCGATTCCAAACTTGTTCTGTTCCTCCTCATTCATCTGCCGACGCAGATGCTCATTAACCGGAGCGACCAGCAACATGTAGGGCGAGTCACAATTCATCTGAAAGTACTCTGAGACTCTCTCGCGCAAGATCGATGGGGCAAATGGCCGAAACGATTCGCGAAACTTGATCTTCAGATTCATCTGGGCCTGCATGCGCGGCGAGCGGGGATCGCCGAGAATGCTGCGACCACCAAGGGCCCTTGGTCCAAATTCCATCGCACCCTGGAACCAGCCAACAACCTTCTCGTCAGCGAGCAGTCGCGCGACGTGATCGGCCAGCTCCGAGCGCTCGAGACGACGATAGTTCGCGCCTGTGGTTTCGAGGAACTGTCGAATCTCTTCGTTTGAAAAAGAGGGACCGAGATATGCGCCCTTCATTCCATCGCTGTGTGCGCCTCGGACCACGGCGAGGTCGCGTTTGTTTCCGAGATACTGGTACCAAACTGAGAGCGCAGCTCCGAGCGCTCCACCTGCGTCCCCCGCCGCCGGTTGAATCCAAACGTTCTCAAAAGGTCCTTCACGAAGAATACGGCCGTTGCCCACACAGTTCAGCGCAACGCCGCCCGCCAGACAAAGATTCTTCTCTCCAGTTTCTTTATGAACGTGGTTCGCCATCCGCAGCATCGACATCTCGGTAACTTCCTGGACTGAGCGCGCCAGGTCCATCTCACGTTGCGTCAAGACGCTCTCGGGCCGTCTGGCTGGACCACCGAACAGTTCGTCAAACGCAGAGTTCGTCATCGTCAAACCATGCGCAAAGTTGAAGTACTTCATGTTCAGACGTAATGAACCGTCTTCGCGTAAATCGACCAGTTCGTCCAGCATGCGCTGCACAAAAACCGGCTCGCCGTAGGGAGCCAGTCCCATCACTTTGTATTCGCCTGAGTTAACTTTGAACCCCGTGTAGTAAGTGAAAGCGGAATAGAGCAAACCGAGGCTGTGTGGAAAGTGAAGTTCGGCGAGCAAGTGCAGTTCGTTTCCGCGACCGTAACCGTATGACGACGTGGCCCATTCACCGACACCGTCCATCGTAAGCACAGCAGCTGATTCAAAAGGCGATGGGAAGAATGCCGAAGCCGCGTGTGACTCGTGGTGTTCAGTGAACAGGACCTTACCCTTGTAGCTAGAGCTCTTGGCGATCTGATCACGAATCCAGATCTTCTCTCTCAACCAAAGCGGCATGGCCATGAGGAATGAGCGGATGCCACTTGGCGCATAGTCGATGTAGGTTTCGATCAAGCGCTCGAACTTCAGCAAGGGCTTGTCATAGAAAGCAACCAGGTCTACCTGTTCACCGTCGATGCCGGCCCGCTCGAGACAGAACTTCACGGCCTCGGCAGGAAAGCGATGGTCATGCTTTTTGCGAGTGAAACGCTCTTCCTGGGCCGCCGCAAGGATGTTTCCATCTTTTACAAGGCAGGCAGCGGAATCGTGGTAGTAGGCTGATATTCCAAGAATGTACATGAACGGTAAGTAAGGTAACCCTGAGTTATCGCCGAAATATACTATACCGGGAGATGGGAAACAGTCAGTAGATGACTGACGATTGGCGATTGACGATTGTTCCGGAACCCGTGTGCCGGCTCAATCGACGGGAGGTGCGGGCGGCCAACTGAGTGCCGGCACTGCAAAATAATTACACAGAGTTAAAACGACGAGGCCATAATCTCCCGCTTAAATTGAAAAAGCTGCTGCATCCCTGCAACAGCTGAAACGAAAGCCGCCTAAACAATCGTCAATCGACGAATCATCAATCGACCCTTACACCGAAACCTCTTCCTCTTCCGAAGAGAAAACCATCTGCTTTACTCGTTCACGCAGCGCGCTTTCGAACCTTCTCGCCTCTTCTACTTCAGAGAAAGAGAGTCCACGCAGCTCGGTTTCAATCCGCCGGCGATAGTCAGAAACAAGTGAGTCCGAAACACCCAGCACCGCAGCAACTTCCAATTGCGTCGAGCTTTCAGAGCTCAAATAGCAATGCCACA
>DATBMP010000569.1:0-4095 GCA_036554845.1 Pyrinomonadaceae bacterium | reverse complement strand
TGCGCTTCGAGGAACCTCGTCTCCAGGTTCTTCAACATCAAGCCGCTTCTGTTTGAACGTGATTGCTCAGACTGTTTCTCGAGTTCTGCAATCTGTCCTTCGATAACTCTTATCTCGGGCCACTTTGGCGTGTACTCAACTCTCAACTCGGCAAGTCGTTGTCGTAAGTCGCCCAACTTCGAATCGATATTGGATTGGGTTCCATTCGAGGCCAAGGCATCGGCCGCACCGGGAGACAAGGCTGCCCGATAGGCTGCTTCAGCAAGACTGAGATCGTTCTCTGCAGATAGCAATTGTCGATTCAAAGAATTGAGGCGCTCTACAACCGTGTTCTGATTTTGATCGAGCGAGATGATCTGGTGTTCCCGGGCGTAGTTAATCAACCGCTCTTCGCCATTACGAATTTGAGCTTGCAGGTCGGCGATCCGCTTTTTCAGAAACGAAGCTGCGCTAGCGTTCGTCTCGGTCATCTTCTCGAGGTTGGCATGCACAAAGGCTTCGGCAATGGCATTGACAACCTTTGCTGCAACCTGCGGGTCGCGATGTGTGTACCGAATCTCGACTAAACGAGTTCGGCCGACCTGTTCCACTTCCAGGCCGCTCTGGATGGCCCACACGTAAGGGTTTAGCCGCTTAATTTCAGCGAGGTCCTCTCGGTCTGTGGGAGGTGCGACTGTGGAAGTTATCAACACTTCCTTATCAATCGGTTCACGGCGGATAGGGGCACTGCTATCGAAACCAGCCATCTCGCGCATTCGCTGCCAGGTTGTGCGTTGACCTTCCGGTCGGAAGAACGCGCGATTATGTTCAAGGTCCAGCGTCTTAACGACACGGCGAATCAGGCCTGGTCCCCTAAGTATCTCCAACTGAGTGTCGAAGTAGTCAGGAGCGCTCGCCGGATTACTTACTACGACCGGCTTTCCGTTGATACCAACTCCGGGATTGTTCTCGAGATCGATCTGAACCCTTACGCCGGCTCCGTAAACGTCTGGCTTGCGTGCCATGTAGACAGCCGTGGCCGCAGTGCACAATACGGTGAGTCCGAGAATCAACCACAGGTTCTTGCGAATGATCTGGAGGTAGCCAGCCAGGCCGATTTCGCTGGTTTCGTAACGGTCCTTCTCATGAAGACCCAGGGGAGCCAGGGGGATCGCCGTTAAGGTTCTCTCAAACTCTGGCTGATGAGGTATCCGTCGGATTAATTGCTGCTCTTCGTTCATACTTATCTCTCTTTGCTAGTGCCGCACGAAAATGAGTTGGGAAAGAAAGGGATTAGTAAACCACCCGCGTAGGCATAGATAGCGCAGTTGGAACAATGACGTTCATAACGCTTCGCAGAACTGACTTTGCTCCGCCTTGCTTGCGCACTTCGATGACGTCATTCGGCTGCAACACAACATCTTCGGCGGTGCCCTTGCTTATTGCTTGAAGGTTCACAATCAACTCGGTCCTGGGCGTGGTTGGAGTGGCTTTTCGAATGATTCGGACCTTGTCGGATTGAGAATGAGGAAGGACGCCTCCAGCCATGAATATTGCTCGCGAGACCGTTAGTTGGTCTTGAAGCTGCAGAGCGCTCGGCTTGGATACATTTCCGACGACAAAGACCTCTTCAGCATCAGGCACGTACACGACATCTCCGGGCACAAGAAATGGATTTGCCGACTCAACGCCTCTCAACGTGTCGGTGAGTTGGTACGAAACCAGGTCTTCGTCAGTCGCAACTGTCTCTCCCTCGGGGTCACACAGCGTTGGTGCGGTAGCGCCATGGACAATCTGGATCGTTTGGCCTGCCTGAGCAGTAGCTCCGCCTGAGAACGTCAAAATTTCAAGTAAACGAACACGTCGTTGCAGTTGGAACCGACCGGGGGTTCGGACAGCTCCTAATACAGCGACCGGCTGTGAGTTGAACTCTTTGACGAAGACGTCGACTTGCGGATACTTCTGGTATTCCTGAAAGCGCGTCGTGAGATCTGAAGCCAGCTCGCTTTCCGTTCTGCAAGCCGCTCTGATCTCGCCTTCGAGCAACGGCATCCGAATCATCCCGCGCCCGTCAACGCGTAACGCCGGACGGGACAGTTGCGGATGATTGAACACCAAAACCTCCAGCACATCCCCTGGTCCAATGCGATAACGTTCGTCTGCTGACGAAGCTCGGGTCGATCGCGTGTCTGACGAAGCGGACGAAACCATGTTCGCTGTATCGTTAACCGGCTGTTGTGCCTGGGTTACGGGAGCGGAGCCGTGAAAAGCGACAACCGCGACGAGCAGAAAGGAACCGATTACCCAGCCTTGCTTGGGCAAATTGGCGAGTTGGATAAATTTTCTCATGATCATTTCCCTGCCAGTGCAGCACGACGCGACTTTAGCGCTTCGCGCAGATGATTCGGATGGGCGAGGTTAAGAACGGTGTTGCTAAAAACAACCTGCAGTTCAGCGTGTTGACGCGTGAACATGCCGGTGAGGGGGTTATCACCGGTTTTTACAAGCACTCCGTCCCTGGCCCATTGCCAAAATTGTCGCTGGGTAGTCCAAAACTGCGATCGGTTGTGGCAGATCACCAGCGCATTGCATTTTCGTTTCTTTCGTTTTCGCGGCTCGACTTGTTTTGTGTTCATGATTTGCGCGTACTACTCCCCTGTCTCTTTTGCTGCTTCAATGAGGGACCAAGCAGAATCAGAGAGAATGTCCCGGAATGGGAAACCTCAAACGCGAGGCGACGTTCAGATTTTGAAGCCCGTCGTAGTCAACTGCATGGCTAAGCCCATCAAGCCTCGCGCTCGGATAATCGATGGAGAACTTGATGTCTGGGGCTTAGCCTGTTTCATTTGGCTTTTACGACCGGCGCCGAAGGCAAGTACGGGATTCTTGACGAATGATCGGCTGGCCGCTGGGGTCGGCTCAATTGACCAGATTGCCAGATACCGGTAAGCGCTCGGCAGAAGCGCCGTCACATATGTGACAGGCCTAAAGAAGGAGATGCAGAGCTGTGGGAATCTCATGGCGAGAAGCCCAGGGGGCACAGCATGATCCTTGATGCCCTGTGAGAAGCAATTCATATACCGACAAAGGCGTTTCCTGAATCCTAGAACTGATGCCAGGTACACCGTGCTTTTTACCCTTTGCCTAGCGGGTTAAAGACAAACTAAGTCGCGTCTTAGTCACGGTCCACAGGTGGTCCATCCGGTGGAGAAAAATAATGATGCGACACATTTGTTGGCGAATGCGTCACTAATGCCGGACTATCAAAAGGCTGCGAATTTTCCAGTCAAATCCGAGAAAGTAGAAGGCCTCAATGATATGAAGATCACGATTGTCAGCGGATTCGTTGGAGGTAAAAACACGTCAATACTTGCGCGGCGACGATCATTCAATTTCGCATCGCAACGTCGTTCTGGCGGGGAGGTTTTGCAGCGCAAACCTCTGGGTCAAGAGGGTCTTGAGAAGAGCGTTCTTGTTTGTACTTTGGCAGCTTCCTTTTTAAGTATTCGGAAACCGTACTGCTGCAACTTGCGCGAGAGAGTACGGCGATCTATTCCAAGCGCGGCAGCAGCATTTATCTGGTGACCGTCGTGCTTTTCCAACATCATCAAAATGTAGCGACGTTCAACTTCTGAAAGTTGTAGTTCGCTATCCAACCACGACTCAATAAAGTCGCCCTGCCCATTTGGTGCAGGCTTGGTGGCAATAGTAGGAGGCAGGTCTCTTAAGCCGACTTCTTTATCAATGCTGACCGCAAGTGCGTACTCAATGCTATTTTCCAGCTCTCGTACGTTTCCGGGCCAACGATAATCCAGCAGTGCCTCCATAGCTTCACAAGTCACAACTCTGGGAGGAGTTCCGCGTCTCAACGCATGTTGTTGCAGGAAGTGCTGAATCAGAAGTGGCAGGTCCTCGCGCCTCTCGCAGAGCTCCGGCACGTGTAATGGGACGACACACAAGCGATAAAGGAGATCGTGACGGAAGGTTCCGTTTGCGATTGCCTGATGCAGGTCCTTATTCGACGCTGAAATAATGCGAACGTCTACGGGTATGTTCTTTCTTCCACCCACCCGTCTAACATGTCGCTCCTGCAAGACTCTCAACAGTTTGGCTTGC
>DATBMP010000537.1:0-4615 GCA_036554845.1 Pyrinomonadaceae bacterium | reverse complement strand
CGTGGCCCACGAGAATAGTGCGATCTGTAAGGTGATCATTGAGACAGCGTTGTTGACCGACGACGAGAAGGTTAGAGCTTGTGTTGCGGCTAAAAACGCGGGCGCAGATTTCGTTAAGACCTCGACCGGATTCTCGAAAGGCGGAGCTACAGTCGCGGACGTTGCTCTGATGCGTCGCACTGTCGGTTCGGAACTCGGTGTGAAAGCTTCAGGCGGTGTCAAAGGACTGGAAGATGCACGAAAGATGGTCGAGGCTGGAGCTACACGAATCGGCGCGAGTGTTGGTGTGAAGATCGCACAAGAAGCTGCAGGCGCGAGGTAGACATTAGTAGTGGGTGTTCAGAAGGAGCGCGGGCGTCCTCGCCCGCTCCGTTGCCTAAGTCAGAGGTCATTTATCGCGTGGTCCGTTGTCTGTGGTCAGGTCTCGGTGGCGTGAGGCTGGCTTCAGCACCTGGCCTTTCTTGGACCGCTTGGCCCTTCTTACCTCTTCAACTCAAAAACCGCCTCATTCAATAGCAGTTGAGCCCTGACCACTCACGACTACAACCGGCGGCTGCAAACCGCCAAACAAAGTCTTGATAGAACCCCACCTCTCCGTCTATCCTGCTTAAGCATTCCAGATAATCCCAATCGGTGAAGACAGATGCCCGCAAGCCGCACACTGCTCGCAGTAATACTCGGCGGAGGCGCTGGTAAGCGTCTCTTCCCGCTCACCCAACAGCGCTCCAAACCCGCTGTTCCGCTGGGCGGAAAGTATCGTCTCGTCGATGTGCCGATTTCGAATTGCATCAACTCAGACGTGCTGCGCATGTTCGTGCTGACCCAGTACAACTCAGCATCGCTGAATCGTCACATCGCTCAGACCTATCGCTTTTCACACTTTTCAAATGGTTTTGTTGAAGTACTCGCCGCTGAACAGACGCCCGAAAGTGGACAGTGGTTCCAGGGTACTGCCGATGCCGTACGCCAGGTGTTACCACACATTCGCGATTGGGGAATCGATACGCTGTTGATCTTGTCGGGCGATCACCTCTATCGAATGGACTACCGTCACTTTCTGGCTCGCCATTTTGAAACTGAAGCCGATGTCACTATCTCAGTCATACCTTGTGCTGGTGATGTGGCCCATGATTTCGGGTTACTCAAAACAGATAAAGAAGGACGCATCGTTGAGTTCAAAGAGAAACCGAAAGGCGCAGAACTCGATTCGATGAGTGTCGACACCACCGCGCTCGGGCTCAGCCGTGACGAGGCGAATGCGAGACCGTTCCTCGCCTCGATGGGCATCTATGTCTTCAAGTACGATCGTCTGGAAGCACTGTTGGCAGAGAACCAGGATTGGATGGACTTTGGCCGAGAGATCATCCCTGCTGCAATTCGCAGTGGGAAGGTCCAGGCTTTTGTATTCAACGACTATTGGGAAGACATCGGGACGATCAGTGCTTTCTATCGCGCGAATCTGGATCTCACTTCAAAGGTCCCAAAGTTCAATCTCTTCGATGCAGAAGCACCGGTCTACACACGTGCCAGATATCTCCCGCCTTCCAAGGTTGAGCATTCAGAGATTGACGATTCGATCATCAGCGACGGTTGCATCATCAATGGTGCGAAGATCAGCTCGTCGGTGGTTGGACTAAGAAGTCGAATCTCAAAGGGAGTGAGAATGGAAGCATCGTTTATGATGGGTGCCGACTATTATCAAACGATCGAAGAGATGCGTGAAGACCTCGCTGCCAAAAGACCGCGTATGGGAATAGGCGAGGGAACAGTCATCAAACGTGCCATCATCGACAAGAATGCGTGTATTGGTGCGGGTGCAAGATTGCTGAACGAGTCTGGCGTGATTGAGGCTGACGGAGAAGGTGGCGCTTACTTTATTCGCGAGGGCATTATCATCGTACCCAAGAATGGTGTTATTAAGGACGGCACAGTTATCTAAATACTCAACTGATCCTCTGGGAGAACTGTCGTGGCTCGCGGTTGGGAAAGCAAATCGGTGGAAGCGCAGATCGAGGAAGGGAATCAGCGCACGGCTGAGGAAAACCCGTCTGTCGCAAACGCCCAGGCGCGGCTGCGTGAGCAGAAGATCGAGTCCCTCCGACTATCCCGCTCCAGAATCCTCCAACAACTTGAACAGGCACGTCATCCGGCCCATCGCGAGATCCTGATGAAAGGTTTGCAGTCGATCGAAAAGGACCTCGAAGAACTCAAGGAATCCTGAAATGGGAACGTAGAGTTGGGCTTCGGGACGGCGATGCTGAGGAATAACTTTAACCATTTGCCGACGCCGAGCTGATGATCAAGCTCCCTGTGGGTCCAACCTAAAGTTCTCCTTTAACTATGCCCAGGAAGATTTCTAAAATTCCAACGCGTGATTATCACCCTGCGAAAGTTACTCGAGCCGCTCGTCCACCCACCAAGAGTCAGAAGAAGCTCGCCAGCGTACTCAAACTGCCCAAGGACGCTACTGCAGTTGAGATCGAGATCGAGGGAAGGGCGGTCAGGCTCACCAACCTCAAGAAGTTGTTCTGGACCGACCTGCGCATTACCAAACGAGATCTGATTCAGTACTACGTCGATATCTCGTCTGCGCTTCTCCCTCATCTCAAGGATCGTGCGATGGTGATGAAGCGCTATCCAAACGGTGCCGCTGGCGACTTCTTTTTTATGAAGCGTGCGCCTCAGCCGCGGCCGGATTGGATTGAGCTATGTAGCATCGAGCATTCATCCGGCAACGTTATTGACTTTCCCATGATTCAGGACCTGTCATCATTGCTGTGGGTTATCAACCTTGGCTGCATAGATCTGAATCAATGGTACGCAAAGTGTGATGATGTGGATCGACCCGACTATCTTCATTTTGATCTAGATCCAGTACCTGGTGCGGACTTCGCTAAAGTACGCGACGCGGCGTTGCTGTTAAAAGAAGGACTCGATTCATTAAAGATACCCAGCTATCCCAAGACCACTGGATCGAAAGGGATTCACATTTATGTTCCGATCGTGCGTGGTCCAAATCAGAAACAGGTGTGGTCGTTTGCTAAGGAGTTTGCACATGCGATTGCGTCACAGGCGCCAGACCTTTTGACGGCGGTCTATCAGGTTTCCAAACGTCCGAAGGGAAGGGTTCTGGTTGACTACAATCAGAATGCGTGGGGTCGAACGCTCGCATCCGTCTACTCGGTAAGACCAACACCGAGGGCGAGTGCGTCAACTCCTGTAACGTGGCAGGAGTTAAAGCGCGGTATCAAGATCGAGGACTTTCGGATTGACAACGTTCCCGCGCGAGTGAAACGACTTGGAGATCTTTGGAAGCCGTTGGTGGAGAAGCGAGGTCGATTCAAGCTTGAAGTTTTTCTTTAGGATGAGGTGTTAGAAAGTGTTCTAAGTCTTACGTTCTACTTCAGGGGTCGGCAAGCAGACAGTTGAGGTTTGACGTCAGCGTTTGTTGAGGTAACGTTTGGAGTTCGGTGGCAAGCAAAGCGCTGCGCCCTGTAGGCTGTCAATGTCGATTGCCGATTTTTGAGCTATCACTGAATATCAATTTTCTGAACCCAAACAACCTGACGCCGTTCGTACAATTAAGGCGATCGTGACCACTGGAAATAAAATCGGCGATCGGCAATCGACTATCGGCAATGTTCAAGGGTTAACCATCTGGACCATCGGTCACTCGACCCGCACCGCTGAAGAGTTCGGAAAGCTGTTACTCACACACAGCATCCAACACCTTATTGATGTTCGCAGCTTCCCCGGATCTCGACGCCTTCCCCAGTTCAATAAAGCAGCCCTCGAGAACTACCTCGCCACAATCGGCGTCGCTTATCACCACATGCCGAAACTAGGTGGACGGCGTCGACCTCAACCTGATTCCAAGAACACTGCGTGGCTGAACGCTTCATTCCGTGCCTATGCCGATCACATGTCCACTGATGAGTTTGCCGCAGGTGTTAAGGAGCTTCTTGAAGTAGTACGTGAGGATCCGACGGCAGTGATGTGTGCTGAAGCTTTGTGGTGGCGTTGTCACCGTGGATTGATTTCCGACTACTTGAAATCAGAAGGCGCGACGGTGATTCACATTTTGAGCGAAACAAAAACTGAGACGCATCCCTACACAGTAGCGGCGAGAATCATAGAGGGTCGGTTGTCATATGAAGGATTACTTTAAGAATTGAAAGTTCTGATACCACCGGCTGGAGCCGTGTGGTCGTTGTATCTAAACCTACCAACAGATTCCCTTTCGTAGTGTGGTGATTTTTTTAAATTGAAGTTGAACGACCACGCGGCTGAAGCCGGTGGTGTCCATGGGACAAACTGAACTCCAGCCAACAGTGCATGGTTTTGCACAAAAATTCTTTTGGGTACGGCTCTGCCGCACCCTTGCGGTAAGCCTACGGCTTACCGTTATTCCAAACTAACTATCAGGCTATGCCTAAACTGTTCCATGTTTGAGGCATAGCCTCGATCAAAAATTTATGAAGGTTCGGTAAGCCGCAGGCTTACCGCAAGGGTGCGGCCGAGCCGAAATTCCAAAAAGGACTTTTTGTGCAAAGCGACTCTGCGAACACACCCTTTAGCGCATTTGATTGGACGACTTTGAAAGCAAAGCCCATTA
>DATBMP010000517.1:0-5415 GCA_036554845.1 Pyrinomonadaceae bacterium | reverse complement strand
TCGTTCAAGAGGCAAGACGCAACTCGCTTCGCGTGGTCTTGCTGACACAGCCAACCATCTGGAGAGAAACGATGACTGAAGAAGAAGATCGTTTGCTTTGGATGGGTTGGCGTTCCGACCGGGAGTTCTACAGCACAGCAGCTTTGGCAAAAGCGATGGAATTCTACAACCAGCGGTTACGCCAGCTTTGCTTAAAGATGGACGTCGAGTGTGTCGACACGGCGACTCGCTTGCCTCGTTCGCTCGAAGTGTTCTACGACGACATGCACTTTAATGAGCGTGGGGCGCAACTTCTGGCCGACCAGTTGACCGACTACTTTCGGAATGGCGACAGGGCTCAACTGCGCGTGAATTTCAAAACCGCTGTAGCTAAGACCGCGCCTCGATAACTCTCACGCGGGTTTACTTCAAAGTTGACAACCGAACAGTCAAAACTACGGGCCCAGGGTTCCACGAATCCGATTTCCGTGGCGGGGATGCGGTGGACTGGTGCGGCCTTGTCTTTAATCACGATCCCATTCCTTTGGTGGTATCTAGCGGCGCCCGGGGTGGCGGACCAGATATTCGGTCTGTACTCGATGAAGATCTTTGCCGCACTTGTAGTTGCCACTTATCTCCTACTTTGGGCCGTCTACCTGTTCGTCAGTTCTGAGACGATATCAGGAAAGACTGCACGCCTTACGCTGACTTCCATTGCGCTTATCTTTGTGTTTGTTGCTTTGGAACTGCCGGCTGTTACAGGGCTGCTCGACTATCGCAAAGTGATTTCGCCGCCTGAAGGTTTTCTGGTGACCAATCTGAAGCCCTGGGACAACCCCGCAAATCTTCTCGATCCAGAGCTCATGCACATTCACCGGGCCAATCAGAAGATCGCCGGTGAAACTAAGGGCGATCTAGTGAAATGGCTTGGCATTTCTACCGAGCGGCGTTATCCCGTAAACCTCTCATATGACCGAAACGGCTTTCGCAACGAGTATGAGATTGAGCAAGCCCCGGTAGTTCTTGTGGGCGACTCTTTTGTCGAAGGCGTGCTAGTTCCACAAAACGCGTTGGTGTCCAGTGAGCTGAAACGTCAGCTTAATGTGGAGGTCGCCAACCTCGGACAAAGTGGCTACGGGCCCCAACAGGAACTGGCGGTGGTGCGTCGCTTTGCTTCTCAGTTAAAGCCACGATTGATTCTTTGGTTCTTCTTCGAAGGAAACGATCTAATCGACGTGCCACGCTATGAAGAATTCATCAAGAACCGCGACGAGATCATGAAGTCGCGAGACAGTTTCGCCAATCGGTCTTTCACCAGAAACGTTCTCTTCACTCTCGCTGGATTGACTGCACCCAAACCCGCTCAAGATGAATCAGAAGCGCATCGCAGGTCTGGAAGATTCGGATCAGAGACGCTGTATTTCGCTTATCCGGGTGTGCCACTTACCAAAACAGAGTTAGAGAGTTTGAAGACTGCGGAAACCTCCATCCTGCAAGCACATCAGCTGGCCAAACAGCAAGGGTCAAAACTCCTGTTGGTTCATGTGCCTACGAAGTTTCGGGTCTACTCAAACTTTTGCGAGTTTCCGGATGACGGGTACGGCAAAACCTGGAAGGCGAACGATCTTCCATTCCGTTTGGGCGCATGGTCCAAAGATCATGGAGTAGCTTATTTCGATTTGACACCTGCTCTTATCAAACACGCGGCAAACGGCGAGCTGGTTTACTTCACCGATGATGGACATTGGAATGCAAAAGGACATCAAGCCGTCGCTGCAGCGCTTGCCGATCATGTTCACACGAACGGTTGGTTGCGTTCAGAAAACAAAGCCGGAGAATGAGCGTGCTAAACGTCCCAATCAACTTCATACCGACTCATAACATAATGAGGCTGTTTTTAGGATTCATTTCACTCGCTTTCATTTTGCTCGGGCTCGCATTCTTCCTCGTAGTTGGGGAGGCGGCACCGCCAAACTTCGTCAACGAGATCCTAATAACCAACCTAACCGAACCGATTGCGATGCAGTTCCTTCCTGACGGCCGGATGCTAATCGTAGGTCGTTTGGGTACGGTTTGGGTCAAACAACCCGGCGCAACTCAGATCGATCCGACTCCATTCTTGCAGCTCACAAATATCAGCAATAACTCGTCTGAGAACGGTGTCTTCAGTCTCACATTGGATCCAAACTTCGCGCAGAATCAACAGTACTACCTGTTTTACACATCAGCTTCACCACTCGTCGATCGAGTATCTCGCTTCACTGCGAATGGCAATACAACCAGCCTCGCAACCGAACAAGTGATCTGGCAGGACACAGCAACACCAGGCGTTACTCACCACGGTGGGTCTCTGGGATTCGGTCCCGATGGCAAGTTATATGTCTCAGTGGGTGAACACTTCGTTCCCAACCTGTCCCAACAGCTTGATACATATCGCGGAAAGGTTCTGCGCATGGAAAGTAACGGTACCGCACCTACGGATAATCCGTTCTACCAGGGCGCTAACCAACCGCGTGACTACATCTGGGCATTGGGTTTGAGAAATCCGTTTCGCATGTCGTTTGATCGAACAACCGGAAAGCTCTATATCGCCGACGTCGGTGGGAACAATCAGGCAACAGCTCATGAAGAGGTGAACGTCGGGTTAGCTGGCGCAAACTACGGCTGGCCAAATTGCGAAGGTCCATGCGGAGATCCAAACGTTACTGATCCACTCTTCTTTTATGCTCACAACAATGTCCACGCCTCAATCACCGGAGGATTCGTCTATCGTGGAACTCAATTTCCGTCTCAATATCACGGCAGTTATTTCTATGGTGACTTCGAACGCAACTTCATCAAGGGAGTGACTCTGAATGCTGCCGGTCAGGTTATCGGAACTTTCAACTTTGAGCCCGCGGACGGTTCCTCTGATGGACCATACGGGAACATCACTTATCTGACAGAAGGTCCTGACGGAGCGCTTTATTACGTTGACTACAACTATGACGCCTCTGGCAACGCTACGTCGCCGGGTTCAATCCGACGTATTCGCTACACGCTCGGTAATCAACCCCCAACCGTAGTCTCGACGGCCACTCCAACATCCGGAACTGCCCCCCTAACAGTTAATTTCTCGAGCACGGGGACAACTGATCCCGATAACAACCCGCTCACCTATAGCTGGGATTTCGGCGACGGAGGTTCTTCATCCCAGGCAAACCCAGTTCACACTTATCAGAACGTTGGTTTGTATACGGCGCGTTTGACAGTTTCAGATGGACAGAATCAGGTGTTGGGAAATCCGATCAACATTTCGGTTGGTAATGCCCCCACCGTCAACATCAATACACCTGCCAACGGCAGGAGTTTCATTGCCCGCGACGTAATTTCGTTTAGTGGATCGGCGAGCGATCCTGAAGATGGGCCCTGAGCTCCGAGTGCTCTCACCTGGCACATTGTTTTTCATCATGGAAGTCACACGCACCCGATAGTAGGACCACTTACTGGTGTCGCTTCGGGCACATACACGATTCCAGCATCAGGTCACGATTACAGTGGCCAAACAAGTTACGAAATAGTTCTGACCGCCACGGATTCTGATGGTCTACAGAACTCAACATCCGTCTTTATATTCCCGAACAAGGTCAACTTGACCTTCAACACGGTTCCGAGCGGCCTCGACATCTTCCTCGATGGAATAAGAATAAGTACACCGTTAACGCTCGATACCTTGATCGGATTCGAACACAACCTTCAGGCGATAGACCAGACGATCAGTGGAACGGCATATACTTTTCAATCGTGGTCGGACGGTGGCGCCCAAAGCCATCTCATTACGACACCGAATACCAACCAGACCTACACGGCGACCTACACCGCCGGTTCAGTGTTACCGCTGCTGCATACCAGCCTGGACAATCTTGCCGCCGTTCAAACGCCAGTGAGGGGAACCGGCAATGGATCATCAGTTAACACGAATCCAGCAAACGATTTTGTTCCGGCACAGCTGGGTAACGGAATCCGAATAGATGCCGCTTCCGAATCGGTCCAGTTTCTGCAAACAAGTGGAGGTATTCAAAACGTCGAGTTAGACCAGGGGACAGTGGATTTCTGGTATCGACCAAACAGCAGCCACACCGATGGTTTGTTTCATCCACTGGTGAGTATTGGTGCCTGGGCCACTCCCGGAAGTATTCACATCATCAAGCAGAACGTTTGGAATGAAAACGGTCTAGGGGTTCAGTTCCGCGACGCAGCTGGAAATGTGTTCGAGACCGACGTCCCGGAAACGGCTTATAACTTTACGCCCGGCTCCTTGGTCCACATTCGAGCCACTTGGGACTTCACTGTTGCACCCGGAGTCCGGAACGTTCACGTATACATCAACGACGTTGAGGCGCCGATGATCTACGTCACCACTGGTCCTCTGACGATGCCAACGGAAAGTAGTACCAGATTTATTTATGTGGGTAACCGTGGCGACGCTTCAGGATTGACTGGAGACGGTGTGTTCGATGAATTGAGTATTTATCCGGCAGCCTTTGGTCCAAGCCAGCAAGATTTGACCCCTCCGATTCGCAGCAACGGGCAGCCCAGTGGCGCGTTGCCCTCAGGAACAACCTTCACCAACATTTCTTTGACGACAGACGAACCTGGCACATGCAGATACTCGACAACCGCGGGAACTGCCTTTAGCGCCATGACGAACGTCTTTTCGACGACTGGCGGAACATCACATTCGACACTGGTCGGTGGGTTGTCCGACGGGGGCAGTTATACGTTTTTTGTAAGGTGTGTTGATAATGCCGGCAACGCTAACACAAACGACTTCAACATCAGTTTTTCAATCAGCACAGCCACCCCGGTAAATCAAAGTCCCACTGTAAATGCCGGCAATGATCAGACGATCACGTTACCGGCAAACGCAGCGTTAAGTGGAATGGTGACAGATGATGGTCTACCCAATCCACCGGCTTCATTCACCACGACCTGGACTCAATTCAGCGGACCGGGAACAACCACATTCGGCAATGCAAACAGCCTAAACACAACAGCCAGTTTTTCAGCCGCCGGAACCTACGTCCTGAGATTGACCGCGAACGATAGCGCGTTGTCATCGAGCGACGATGTGACTATCAACGTCAATCCAGCGGCAACTTCAGGGTCATTGAGTGGGAGTCTGACCACGCCTGCCAACACAATCAACCTGACTTCAGAAGGTACGCTCGACTGGACTCACTGGGGATTGAATTCAGCGGCCGATTTTGATCACAAGGCGAACGTCGCATCTCAAATCAGTAACTACACATTGATTGGGACATCAGGAGCGAATAGGCAGGGAGCGAGTCCGGTAAGCTACAGTTGGACTGACGGCACACCTACAGCTTCGGCCACTAATTCACCGACGGGCGTTTATGTCGTGGGGACTGGCACCGGCTTCCAATTAACGATCCC
>DATBMP010000485.1:0-7130 GCA_036554845.1 Pyrinomonadaceae bacterium | reverse complement strand
CGGGATCATCGTCGGTTTCGCGACGCAGAAGTACGGTGCGACGAGGGTGCCGGCAAAAGCGTGAAGGATTGCGGGTTAATCTGGGGTTGTCAGTGGTGAGTTTTAGTGGTGGTCTTGGGTCTTTGCTTGGGTCTTTAGTCTTGGGACTATGGTCATTAACGTCGCGTAACGACGTAATGACCAAAGACCAAAGACCAGGCAAATCCCAAATCCGCAATCCGCCACCCCTCACTCCGCTTTCTCCAACGGCGGCAAGACGGCTTCAAAGTCCGCGGCAAAGCGTTGCGCGTACTGGTCCAACAATTCCAAAACCCGTTCCAACTTCTTCGCTCGCACAATCAAACCCGCATGGTGGTGTTTCTTAACTCGGTACACGATCTCTGGATCGTCATAAGCACTCGTGTCGGGTGATTCCTGTTTCGCCAACGACAAAATAATCCCGCCATACTCCTTACGCTGCGCCCGAATTCGTAACGCCGTGGCCACGCGCATCAGTTCGCCTGCCTCTGCTGCTGAAATTGATCCGGACGGAGGTGTTTCGACCACCGGCACCAGCGACTCTTCTCCAGAAGAAACCTCCAACCGGGCCCACTCGCGCCAGAGATTGATTCCCGTCGCAGCCTCCAGGACTTCCGCTATGTAAGCTCCACCAACGCGCGCCGCAATCTCGAGAAAGTAAAAGCGGCCATCAGTGTCGCTTTTAATGAACTCTGCATGGGTCGCACCTCGTTGCAGTCGCAGCGCCTTAATCAGTCTTCGATTTGCTTCAAAGAGCTTCTTCTGCTCTTCGGATCCGTGCGCGATTGTGTGGGAAATGTAGGCGCCCCCTTGATGGGCTACCTGCATCGGTGGCCGGCCGTACTTGTTCGCGCCGGCAAACACCACTCGGCCTTCATTTACGATTGAATCGACGTGATAGACCTCGCCACCGATAAATTGGGCCAACAGATAATAGGACGCGCGTTCGCGCAAGCTTTCACGTTGGTTCATCTCTTCGATCACGCGCAACACTTCGGCACTATCCTGCACCTTTCGGATCCCAATGGCCGAGACATCCGAACGAGGTTTGATGATCCACGGAGGTGGAACACGATCCATGAACGCATTGATCTCCTCGGGATTGATCAAGGGAACGAAAGGAGGAACATCGAGACCAGCATTAGACGCCGTGACCGCCATCGACATCTTGTCGCGAAACGTTTTGGCCCGCGAGCTACTCAATCCTTGCAGACAGAAGTGTTCGCGAATCAATGCGGCAGTGACCACGTCAAACTCTTCCAGGGCGACGACGCGATCGATCTTCCGCTTGCGAGAGATGAATGCGGCAAGGTCAATCATCAAGGCTGGCCCGGCATCATTTGGAACTGCGATCAGTTCGTCGATGCTGTCGCGGGGCCAATCTTCTTTCAGCATCTTCTCTTTGGTGACGAGGATCACGAAGCAACCAAGTCTCTTGCATTCGCGAATAAAGTCGACGCCTTTGAAGTAGGTGGCCAGGCAGACAACAGTTTGCGTTCGGGGTTCTGATGGAGTCATAAGTCAGTGTGGTTAGTGGTCATTGTTAGCTCTCAGCGGTCTGTTAGCGGTGATCGGTTGTCATTGTAGTTACTTAGCGGTCAGTCGATTTGGTCATTGTTAGTTGTTAGCGGTCAGGTTAGCGATGGTCAGGGCTCATTGTTAGTTCTTAGCGGTCAGTCGATTTGGTCATTGTTAGTTGTTAGCGGTCAGTTAGCGGTGGCCAGGGCTCATTGTTAGTTCTTAGCGGTCAGTGGTCAACTGAATGATAGCCACGGGCTTGCCCCGTCGGTACTACGCTCGCTACTACAAAGAATCGCTAGCCCCGGTTCGGCTTCGCCCCCGGATGTGAGGCTGTGGCTACGCCGCTTTGCACCAAAGTCGTTTGGGTACGGCTCTGCCGCACCCTTGCGGTAAGCCTGCGGCTTACCGTTAGTCCAACTTGTATGTCAGGCATGCCTAAACTGTTCCATCTTTGAGGCATAGCCTCGATCAAATATATGAGGGTTCGGTAAGCCGCAGGCTTACCGCAAGGGTGCGGCAGAGCCGTACCCAAACGACTTTGGTGCAAAGCGGCGTAGCCACAGCCTCACATCCGGCGGCGAAGCCGAACCGGGGCTAGCGATTCCTTGTAGCACCGAGCGTGAAGTACCAACGGGGCAAGCCCCCGTGGCATCATCCAACTGACAACTGACAACAAACCCCCGACAAGAGACATTGACCAGTGCCCTCTAACCACTCACCTCTAACCTCTGACCTTCTAACCTCTGACCACTGACCCACTGACCCACTGACCCACTGACACTCACCACTAACCACTCACCAACCGCCCAATTCCAAATCAGATCCAAAGCTGCTAGTGTATGCGGCGTTCGAACCCCGTTCGTCATCTTCCAAACAAGCAACCGAGACCCCCAAAATGATCTTTCGTGGACCTTTCCCAGACGCCACCATACCCGAAGTTCCTCTTACCACATTCATTCTCCAAAACACCGCGCACCTCGACAGCAAGCCTGCCTTAATCTGCGGCGTGACCGGAAAGATCGTCACCTATGCCGAGCTTGCAAAGTTGATCAAGGCTGTCGCAGCAGGTCTCGCCAAGCGTGGTTTCAAAAAGGGAGAAGTATTCGCGATCCTCAGTCCGAACCTGCCGGAGTATGGAATCTTATTTCATGGTGTCGCGCTACTCGGAGGAATCAACACTCTTATCAATCCGCTCTACACAGATCAGGAGATCGCACATCAACTTAAAGATTCGGGTGCGAGGTTCTTGATCACGGTCCCGCAGCTGCTCGACAAAGCAAGATTGGCAGCAGAACAGGCCGGTATCGAAGAGCTGTTTGTGTTTGGCGAAGCCGAGGGTGCAACTCCATTTCGTTCCCTGATCGACTACCAGGCGCCAGTACCTGAAGTTGAGATCAACGTCCATGAAGATCTGGTCGCACTTCCCTATTCGAGTGGTACGACCGGGTTTCCCAAAGGTGTCATGCTCACGCATCACAATCTGGTCGCTAACATTTGTCAGATGCAGGGATTGAACTACTTTACAGAAAACGATCGGCTTGTGTGTGTACTTCCCCTCTTCCACATTTATGGCCTGGTAGTCATCCTCAACCTTGGCCTGTTCAAGGGAACAACCATTGTTACTTTACCGCGGTTTGATTTGGAACAGTTTCTGAAAACTATTAGCGATTACCGCATTACGCTGGCCCACCTGGTCCCACCGGTGGTCCTGGCCTTAAGTAAGAGTCCGCAGGTGGACAACTATGATCTGTCTTCGATGAAGACAATCTTTTCCGGTGCCGCTCCATTAGGGCCCGATTTGACCCAGGCTTGTATGTCGCGACTCAACTGCCGCATTCGCCAGGGATACGGGATGACCGAGACCAGCCCGGTAACCCATTCCTCGCCGGCTGATCCAACAAAAGTAAAGTACGGGTCGGTCGGTGTGCCTGCGCCGAGCACCGAATGCAAGATCATCGATCTCGAAACCGGTGCAGAGCTTGGGCCAAATCAAGATGGTGAAGTTTGCGTTCGTGGTCCACAGGTGATGAAAGGCTATTTGAACAAGCCCGAGGCAACGGCGGCGACCATCGATCCTGACGGGTGGATCCACACCGGCGACATTGGCTATGCAGATGAGGATGGTCATTTCTTCATTGTCGATCGGGCCAAAGAGTTGATTAAGTACAAGGGCTTTCAAGTAGCGCCGGCGGAACTCGAGAGCGTCTTGCTAACCCATCCTGCAATTTCCGATGCGGCCGTGATTCCCAGTCCAGATGAAGAAGCGGGCGAGGTCCCAAAGGCTTATGTTGTATTAAAAGGAGAGGCCACGACGGACGAGATTCTGAGTTACGTTGCCGATCGTGTGGCGCCGCACAAGAAAATCCGGAGCGTTGAGTTCACTGACAAGATTCCCAAATCACCATCCGGAAAAATCCTGCGCCGGCTTTTAGTGCAAGCTGAACGTGAGAGGAGAAAGCCATAGATGCCGTCAACCGAAGTGATCGTGCGCGCTGTCAGATCCTATTTTGCCGCTCTGCGTGCCATGGACCGGGAGGCTTGGGTTAATACATTTGCGGCGGATGCCGTCAGTCATGATCCTGTCGGAGCACCGCCAATAGTGGGCCATCAAAAACTGGGTGACTTTTTCAGTTCGATCACTTCGGCTTTCAAGGAAGTTGGATTGACTGAGCAGGATATTTTTATTGCTGGCGACGGAGCTGCGGTACTGTGGAAAGGCAAAGGAACCAGCCGCCAGGGAAAGCCTGTCCGTTTTTCGGGTATCGATGTGTTTGAGATCAATGAAGAAGGAAAGATTCAGACCGTCCGTGCTTATTGGAATCCTGGAGAGATGACCGCGCAACTTTGATAGTTTGAGAGTGCCTCTCGCTAAATCTCTTTCGGCTTCTTGTCCCGGCCGGCGTGAAACTGCACGGGGCTAGCCTGTCCATCTACTAGCAAAGTTGGCGCTGCGTCTCTCGGTTGGGTAATATGGCAAGCCTACAGTGTCGGATTTCCTCGAATCTTTTCCCCGGCTGAAGGGAGAACAAGCAAATGAAAACGCTGCAACTCTTTATCTTCGCGTCATTGGTCATTTCCGGCAGTACCGCCGTCGCCCCGGCGGTTCTCGGACAGAACACTGCCAACACAATCAATTGGCAGATTCTGAAACCGGAGGGCGAAGAGTTCACGGTCGACATGCCCAAGGAACCGAAGTTTGAGACCGGGAAAATGCCTTATCACCGCATGGAGTTGAATACGCGACTTTATCTATCCGAGACGCCGGGTGGAGCAACCTTCGCAATCGTCTCCCTCAGCGGAATCAAATCCAACCCCGCACTCTATTCCGAACTCGAACGTCTCAACTCTTATGTTGATGCGTTCAAGAAGTTCCTTGCTCCGCGACTAAAAGGAAAGGACGCGATCGCGAAACTGACTCTGGTCGGTGCTCGCACTTTGAATGGGCATCAGGGACGCGAATACAAGATCGCAATCGGCGACCTGTCAGGCAAGGCAAGGGTCTTTGGGACCAAACGTCGCTTCTATGCGATCGCTTTCCTTGACAAGAAAAAGAGCGATGAAGTGCAGGATCAATTCATCAGCTCGTTTGTGTTGCCTGAAAAGGTTGAAGAGGCACCGACCGTTGCGGAACAGAACGTGAAACCCGAAGTCTCGCCCGAGGACACAGCTAAAGCCGAAGTAAGTAAGGAACAGGCCGCACGCGATGCCGAAGCGAACAAGAACGCACCCAATAAACCGGATGGGGCCACCGATGCTCCGGAAACAAAGGCACCCGAAGCGGCCAATGCAAATCCCGGCGCCAAAAAGCCCATCTCTGGTGGTGTCTTAAATGGGAAGGCGTTGGTATTGCCCAAGCCTGAATATCCGCCTACAGCACGTGCGGCAAAGGCAGCCGGGTCAGTTACGGTCCAGATTACGGTGGACGAGTACGGAACCGTTATCTCAGCGCAGGCAGTGAGTGGTCATCCGCTGCTTCAACAATCAGCAGTAAGTGCCGCCTACATGGCTAGATTCTCCCCGACTTTCCTGATGGGTGAACCGGTGAAAGTTAGTGGACTCATCGTCTACCAATTCGTTGCTCAATAAAAGTAAGTCAGTCGCTTCCGTGAAACTCCTGTGTGGTAAAGAACTCACGCCGGAGTTTCACCGGCAGAACCAGAATCACTCCTTTTTCTTCACTCACACATTGACAGCGTGAGTGGTCCTGCATGAAAAACATCCTGCATAGACTCGACACTATTCACGACCGATTGTTAGCAACTGTAACGCCACTCGAGGTTGAGATTTATCAGCGACGCGCCGCTGAAGATGAGTGGAGCGTTGCCGAGATCGTTCATCACCTTTGTCTGGTCGAGGAACGGGTCATAAAAGATCTGGACCGGGCGCTGCAGCAAGAACCTCGGCAACCAGCCTTGCTCAGACGACTTATACCCACCTCAATCGTCGCCTCGCGAGTGTTGCGCGTTAAATCGCCAAAGGCTGTGGTTCCCACCTCTCCTCCCGAAAAAGAGGTCGCGATAGACGAATACAACAATGCGCGGGACCGGTTGAAAGATCTTTGCGCAAGATCTGGCGAACAACGCTTGCGCAGTACAACGTTCAAGCATCCGTTCCTTGGCGAGATCAGCGGAGTCGCAACAGTTTCATTCGTCGGTTATCACGAAAAACGTCATTACAAGCAGATCTGCGAGGTGTTACGAAAACTCGGACGTTAGCGTTGGCAGTTACTGAATGTAATCGTGATGTTCCCAGACAACAGGCTTGACGCTCGCGCCCTCGCGGTCTATCTTCGCTGCCATTCAGTCAGTCCTTCTGGTTGGAGCTCCAATTAATGTCAATTCAGGTTGCCGCAGCGCCGGCTTGGACAATCTCAAACTACCTCGAAGTACAAAACGGACAACTCGCGATCGACGGCGTTAGTGCTCTCGATTTGATCCACAAGTATGGTTCCCCACTCTTCGTCTTTTCAGAACCCAGAATTCGCGAAAACATCGATCGGTTAAAGCTGGCGGCGAAGACAGTCGATCGCCCGGTCCGCTTTTTCTATGCTTCAAAAGCGAACTCCAATATGGCTGTGCTGAAAACAGTCCTCGAATCGGGAATCGACATCGAAGTAAACAGCGGCGGCGAACTCTTCAAAGCGTTGCGTGTTGGTTTCAAACCAAACCAGATCATCTTCAACGGTACGAGTAAAAGCGATGCCGAGCTTGATGAAGCAGTGCGCGCCGGCATTCACGCTATCAATGTCGATTCGATTTATGAGATCGGGCTGGTTGAGGAATCCGTTCGAAGGGTAGCCGCCGAAGATGGAACGACTGTCAAACCAGCAAGAGTTGCTTTGCGGCTCGTGCCCGAGATTGGCACTCGTTCACATCTAGGCTTACAGACCGCACTGTTGACTTCCAAGTTCGGCATTTCGTCTTCCGAGGTGTTAACTGCCTTTCGTCGCGGTCTCGAGAATCCGGATCTAATAAACGTTTGTGGCATTCACATTCACGTTGGCTCGCAGACGCCCGACGTTGAACCGTTCGCAGATGCCTTCCGCAGCATGTGGGAACATTTGGTTACGATTAATCGCGAGACGGGCCACA
>DATBMP010000477.1:0-4613 GCA_036554845.1 Pyrinomonadaceae bacterium | reverse complement strand
GACGCGAAGTGTTGCTGAATGAGGGTGACATCTACAATCAGTCCAACTGGGAATACTCGGTAATCAAACTGAATCAGCTTGGTTATTTTGATCCGATTGATAAAGACAAAGACGCGGACTTCAGGACCAATGAAGAAGAGGCCCAGGTTGATATCAACTTAAAGGTAACTGAGCGGGGACGACAACAGATCTCGTTCAATGGTGGTCTTTCAGGTATTGGTGGTTCGTTCTTTGGATTGGAGTACTCGACGAACAACTTGCTTGGCCGTGGTGAAGTGCTGTCGATAAACCTCTCGGCAGGAAATCGGCAGCGCTATTTGCAGTTTTCATTTACCGAACCGTACATCAGGAATCGTCCCATCACCGCAGGCTTTTCGCTCTTTGCATTTAGTCAGAAGTTTTTTGGTGAGGGCACGTTTCTTTCGCAGAATACTGCGGCTCAGCGCGGGCTTGGTTCGGCCATCGACTTTCTAACGGTCGACGAGGAAAACCTTTTCACTCGTGATTCATATGGCGGGTCGATCTTCCTGAGCGCCCCGCTCTCAGAGTTTTACAAGAAGCGAAGGTTTACTCAGTTCTCTCGCATCGGAGCTTCATATAACTTCTCTACCTCGACGGTAAAAGACCCCGAGGTAAATACCCAGGGTAATCAAGATCAATTCATTCCGGTTATTTACAGCCAGCCCAACATCATTACCAGTCGCATCACAGGGACCTTCAGCTACGACACGCGCAATGCGAGCGTCGATCCCACAATGGGTCGAGAGATCTCTTTTGGCCTGGCTTTGGCGGGGTTGGGTGGAGACGTTCGCACTTATCAGCCGACGGTTTCATATACTCAGTTCTTCCCAGTAAGGCGCAAAAATTCTGAGCGACCAGAAGTTTTTGGCTTCCGGATCATCGCAGGTACGGTTGGTAGTTTTGCTACTTCAGCAAAGGTGAGGAATTCCAACTCACTTGCATTCGTTGATGGTGTGCCAATCTTTGAGCGCTACTTCCTTGGTGACGAGTTTACAATTCGCGGTTACAACACTCGATCGATTAGTCCGATCGCTCCGCTTGATACATTTGTGACCTCGCGCAACGTGGTGATCGCCTCAAACGCCCTGGGGACTCCAATGCCAATCGCCGGATTGGAATCACTGTCCGGAATAGGAGTCTTTACGGGTGTAAGCGGAAACAATAGTGTTCGCCTGCCCCGATCGTTTACTTCCGTTGGTGGCGATACACAAGTACTGGCCAATCTCGAATATCGGATTCCGTTGATTGGAAACACTTTTGGCCTGGCGGCATTTGCGGATATCGGTTCGACGTTCAATATAAGAACCAACACAGACCAGTTCTTTAACAGCAACTTCCTGGACGATCAGCCATTTCTGTCGACTGTTGGTTTTATTAGTTGTCCGCGAGCGGTCTCAACAGGTGGCGTCGCGCAGGTCAGTCTCACAACTCTCGCAGCTTGCAATGGAAATACTCATCTGGCACTGGTGCCGACCTTTGCAGGGGCTGCATTAGTTGCACGTGATAGCCGGCTGGTCACTACCGACGAACTGTCGAATGCTATCAATCCGGATGTAACGATCGATCCATTTACTGGTCTTCCCTTTGGCTTCCAACCGGTGTTCCTGCGCGGCCAGGCGCAGACGAATACAGCCGTAAGATTGTCAGAAAGTCTGTTTTCAAAGTTCGGCGATTACCGAGCGAGCCTGGGGATGGAGGTTCGAGTACAAGTGCCCGTCATCAACGTGCCTTTTAGGCTCATCTTTGCGTATAATCCGAACGCTCGGCCGGATCAGGTAATTGACGGCTTCCCGTTCTTCTTCAACGAGGACAAGAAAGTCATTAGATTCAGCGTAGGTCGGACATTCTAATCAAGGGCCAACCTTGGCGGCGGTCGCAACAACTAAGTGGGTCGATTACCGCCTCTCAATTTTAAGGAGCATTACAAGAAAGTTATGAAGAAAGATCATTTATTGGTGGCAGTTGCGCTTTTGGCATTTGCCGTTTCCCCCGTGTTTGCGCAGGGAACAAGACCCGCCGCACCGACAACTGCACCCGCTCAATCAGCCGCCGTTCCGGAGAGCAAGATTGCGCTCATCTATTCTGACGCATTTTTGGATTCCAAGACCGGAATTGCCAAGTTCAACGCCTTGATGACTACGTTGAACCGAGAATTCCAACCGCGTCAGACCGAGTTGAACCAACTCGCTACGCAGATTCAACAACTCGAAGAAGATATCAAGAAGACGCAGCCAGTAGCTGCGCCAGCCGCAACTCAAGCGAAGATTGACCAGCTCGAACAGAAGCGAAAAGAAGCTCAGCGCAAAAAAGAGGATGCGGAAGCTGCTTACGAGCGCCGTCAACGCGAGGTGTTTGCACCTTTGCAGGAAGATATCGGCAAGGCGCTCGAGGCTTATGCAAAACAGCGTGGTATCAATGTGATTATTGACGGCAGCAGGGTACCCCTTGTTTATGCCGCCGATAGCATAGACATTACGCGCGGTTTCATTGCCGAGTTCAACAGCAAGAACCCGGCTACGGCGTCAGTTACTCCGCCTCAGTAATTTCGTTCGTTTCACACGTGACTAACAGACGCGGTGATGCGGCAGGTTCCGCGTCCCGCGTCTCTTTATTGATATGGAAACCGTTCTCGATTCACTGGCCATTCAGCAGCTCCTGCCGCATCGCTATCCCTTTCTCCTGGTAGACAAGATTATTGAGTTGGTGCCGCGAGAGCGCATTGTTGGTGTGAAGCAGGTGAGTATCAACGAGCCGTTCTTTCAAGGACACTTTCCCGGCGCGCCTGTGATGCCCGGCGTGCTTGTGGTTGAGGCGCTCGCACAAGTGGGAGCAGTTCTTGCTCTAAGAGAAATCGAGGACCGTGATGCGAAGCTTGTGCTCTTCACCGGTATCAAAGAAGCGAGGTTCCGCCGTCCCGTGGTTCCTGGTGACACGTTGTTATTAGAGGTCACCGCAATTCGAATTGGATCACGTGTGCAGCGTATGCGCGGTGAGGCGAAGGTAAACGGTGAACTGGCTGCCGACGCCGATATTATGAGCATTGTTGCCGACCGAAACGCGGCCAGGTGACCAGCGACGACCGGACCTATGCTCCTTCGATAAGACCAAGCCCCTTTTATTCATGGCTACTGCAATCCATCCGGCAAACATCCACCCCACTGCTGTAGTTAGTCCTTCGGCGAGTCTGGCCCAGGATGTATTTGTTGGTCCTTATTCGATTGTAGGTGATGAAGTCGAACTGAGAGATGGCGTGCGCCTTGACTCCCACTGTGTGATCGACGGGCGCACTACTATCGGCGAAGGAACCCACGTATTTCCCTTCGTTTCGATAGGCCTGGCCCCACAGGATTTGAAGTATCAGGGCGAGCCCTCAGAGACACGCATCGGTCGGCGAAATCAGATCCGAGAGTTCGTTACCATTCACCGCGGCACTGGCGGTGGCGGTATGTTGACGCAAATCGGTGACGACTGCCTGATTATGGCTCAGGCACACATCGCGCACGATTGTGTGTTAGGCGATGGTGTCATCATGGCCAACGCGGCCACACTAGCCGGACACGTCATCGTCGAGGACCGGGCAAACATCGGCGCATATTCTGGCGTGCACCAGTTTTCGCGCATCGGTCGAGAAGCCTACATCGGCGGTTATTCGGTCGTGGTCAAAGATGCACTACCCTTCGCGCTGACAGTCGGAAACCATGCCCGCTGTTATGGTTTAAATACGACCGGAATGAAACGGCGCGAATACAGCCGTGAAGTGATGGACGCTTTACATCACGCTTTTCACCTCCTGCTTTCATCAAAACTCAACACCTCTCAGGCCGTTGAGCGCATTCGCGAAGAGATCAAGAACTCGGCAGAAGTAGACCTCCTGGTCCATTTCATCGAAACCTCCCGCCGTGGCGTCACAAAATGAGATACGGATTGATTGCTGGTAATGGCAGGTTTCCGTTCTTGGTTGTTGAGGGGGCGAAGCGCGCCGGCGCGTCAGTCTGCGTAGCGGCCATTCGCGAGGAGACTGATCCCCAGATCGAAACTCTTGCCGACAGCGTAACCTGGGTGGGAATCGGTCAGCTTGGGAAGATGATTCGCTTCTTCAAAAATGAAGGCGTGAACCAGGCGATGATGGCGGGCCAGGTTAGACACGTGCAAATCTTCAGTCGTGCTGTTCCCGATGCACGGATGTTGAAGATGCTTCTTAAACTGCCTCGGCGTAACACGCACACGCTTATTAGCGCGGTTGCTGATGAACTGGCGAGCGAAGGAATCGAGCTGATCGATTCAACCCACTTTTTGCGAGAGAGCCTTCCTACGCCCGGCGCACTGACAAAGCGACAACCCGACAATCGCGAGAAACAGGATATCGAGTACGGTCTCGAGATCGCGAAGGAGATCGCTGGTCTAGACCTGGGCCAAACGATCGTTGTTCGAGGAAAGGCCTGCGTTGCTATTGAGGCAATGGAGGGTACTGACGAGACGATAAAACGCGCGGGTGAACTCACGCAGAAGCATCGTAGCGACAGAATCCCAAAGAAGCTTGTAAATCTTTCAGGTGGGCGCTTGACGGTGGTGAAGCTTGCGAAGCCGAATCA
>DATBMP010000474.1:0-7250 GCA_036554845.1 Pyrinomonadaceae bacterium | reverse complement strand
GCCGATTGCGGCAGCTTGACCGTTTAGGCTAACAGCGATCTTCGACGCCGACTGTCTAAAATTCTTGAATCGGCGCTGCTGCTGTTTCTCCTGCTTGCTTCCGCCGAAAATTGATAATGAACCGAGCTTTTCTCCACTGCTCTTCTCATACTTTGTTTTCTGCGAGCCTAACTCGGTGCCAGCTGCGACGTCCCACATTTTGACTGAATCGCCGCTCACGCTTGTCAGAAACCGGCCGTCGTGACTGAAAGCTACGGCACCAACAGGCAGTTCGTGACCGCGTAGAACCTGCAACTCTCGTCCCGTCTGAACGTTCCAAATCCTAACTGTATTGTCTTCTCCACTCACCACGCCGCCCTTAACGAAGATCCCTAAATCCCGATCGTCTTTAACATTCCCACTCCCCGATGCTAATAGCTTTCCATCCTCACTCACGGCGAGGGCATTAATGTTGCTCGAATGACCATACAAGGTTCGTAAGACGTTTCCGTTGGTGAGGTCCCAAATTTTGATGACGTTGTCTTTACCGCCTGATGCCAGCCAGCGATTGTCAGGACTGAAGGTCACCGCATTAACAGATTGTGTGTGTCCCGTTTGGAGAATCAACTCTGGTCTGTCGCTTAGGATGGGGCGTGTATTTGCCGTAGGTTGCGCTGGCCCGGCCGGCACGCCAACACCGCGCTTATCCGGTTCTTTCGTTTGCGCGAGGCCGTGGATGGGCGCGCAGGTTACTGACAGCAAAACTATTACAGCGGATATTTGTCGCTGCAGTCGACGAGATAAGAACGAGATGTGTAGGACTTTAGATCCACCATGGCACCTATTGGTTTTGAACCGACTGTAAGGACCCATGAGAGGTCTCCTAAAGTGAGTTTGTGACCGGGAATGTCTGACAACCCAGAGTCAAGAGGCTTACGCTGAGAACAACAAGTCTACAGAGCACCGAGGATTGGAAACAGCTGCGCCCAGTCGTGCAGGTTTCGTCGGAACCCGTGTCAATCAAATCGCGCCAAAATCCGCCAGGTGGCAAATGGGAAGGCGGAACAGGAATGAAACCTGCAGAACCTTTTGGTCGGCGGTTTTCAAGACCGCAAAGTGGGCTTGACCTGACCCACGAGTGTGCAGCCATCAAAGTGAAAGGATTCGCTGGCCAACTCCTCGCTCGTTGGAGCGGCGGTTGTTGGTTAATTCTTCTGAAATGCCTTCGCGCAGTGGATAAAAAGGGAGTCTCGCCTCCAGCGGTCAAACGCCCGACCATGCCATAATGAGAATACTCTTCCAATTCGATCGAGTTAGGAATACTTTGTTCAACAGCTCGACGCAGAGCATAGAGCGGGCCCGCTCCAGCTTGCCAGCCCAACTAAAAACTAGTCGCCGTACGCAACCAGCTCCGATTAACTGGTCATAGATGAGGTCGGGAGTGAGTCGACACACTGTTAAGTCGCGGCGTTGTTGTCTAATTATTTCGTGAGCGGCTGCAAAACAGATTAAATGAGTGAAACCTTCGATAACAATAACATCCCCGTCATGCAACTGCCGGATGGCTTCACGCATTGCCATGATTTTGCTTTGCCTCGGCAGCTTGAGTGGTGACTCTCTTTTGTTTACAACCAAACCGATTCGCGGCGCATTATGGACTCGGCCGCGTTTTAGTGTCGAGCTATTCACCGCTGTCTGATCTCTCGTGCAAATCACTATGAGAATCCTTCCCCTGTCTCTTGCCGCAGTTCTGCTTCTCGTTATCGCTTCATCTGCCTCAGCCCAGATCGACTGGACCGGGGCACGCATCGAGGCAGTGCAGTTGCTCCAGGATCTAATCAGAATCGACACGACCAACCCTCCGGGTAATGAACGCGCTGCGGCCGTGCACCTGCAAAAAGTCCTTGAGTCTGATGGGATTGAAACTCGCTTACTCGACGTAGCACCAGGTCGCGCAAACCTATACGCACGCATCAAGGGGGATGGTAGTCGACGTCCGTTAATCTTGCTCAGTCACACGGATGTGGTGATGGCTGAACCGCAGCGTTGGGCGGTACCACCTTTTAGCGGCGAACTTCGCGATGGTTTTATCTACGGACGTGGGGCAATTGATATGAAGGGCACAGCCACTGTGCACGCAATGTTGATGCGCTTATTAAAGCGACTCAAAGTTCCGCTCAAACGCGACGTGATCCTGCTTGCTGTTGCGGACGAAGAGGCAGGCGGTTCAGGAGCGACCTCGATCATAGAAAAACATGGTGAGTTGATTCGCGGCGCTGAGTTTCTCCTGAATGAAGGTGATGTACCTTACGTGAAGAATGGCAAGCTCGAACAGTATGGCGTTGATGTAATGGAGAAGGCCGCGCTGTGGTTGCTGATTACAGCTAAAGGGCCTACAGGCCATGGTTCGATTCCACTGAGCAATTCGTCGGTTGAACGCCTTCTAAGTGCGCTTGAGCGTCTGCGAAAGTGGGAGACTCCAATCGAGGTTTTGCCGGCGGTGGCAGAAGGTTACCGAATTAAGGCCGCACAGCAAAGTGATCCGATACTCAAGAACGCCTACCGGGATCTCAAGAAGGCGTTCAAGGATCCGGTATTGCGCAAGAAACTATTGTCAAACAGTACACTCAACGCAGAAGTGCGAAACACATTCACGATCACCGGTCTAAAGGGCAGCGACAAAGTCAACGTTATTCCCGGCGTAGCCTCGGCCCAAATTGATGCGCGTCTTCTGCCCGGTGAGACTCCTGACGGTTTCATAGCGAAGTTGCGTCGCGTGCTAAACGATCCGAGCCTGGAGATCGAGGTACTCGAAGGATCAACTCCGACCGGATCGAGCGTTGATACTGCCCTGATGCAGGCCATTCGAAAAGTTGCGGCTCGACGTGATCCAGGAGTTCCAGTCATTCCCACAATGCTTACCAGTTCGACTGACAGCGCGAAGTTTCGACCTCTCGGAATCATTGCCTACGGTTTTGAACCTTTTAAGTTGGACGATAACGAACTGAATCGTTCCCATGGCGATGATGAGCGGCTATCACTCGAAAACCTGGGCTTCGCTCTGCAATTTCTTTATGAGGTAATAATGGAATTGAATTAAGGCCCGGGTTCAATTGCGGCTGCCGCCCGTTTCAGAGCACGAGTGAGACGTTCAACTTCTATCTTCGCGCGCGACTGGTCGTGAGATGCTTGAACCATGGTCGACCAACAAGACCTTCAGAATCCACATCTGGCACTGAATCGTCTCACATCCGATCACACTAATGCCTGTAGGAAACGGTGCTTTGTTTGAGTGCGGCGACCAAAACGCCGAACGGGAAATACTAATGGCAGAGCCAGTTGATTTTGAAGAAATGGTCCACTGGACCAGGAGGCTTAGCATCTTGCGCTCAGAAGTACGTCTCCAATATAGTGCGCCACGTTCTCCTACTGCTTTCAAACAGAAAGCGAAACAGATCCAGGCTGATCGGTAACAGAATACTGACAGTGCCCTAATCGCAAAACTCAATCGAATCTTTCAATCTCAAATGCGTCAAGAGGAAGATGCGGGCCCGAAGAGACAGACAACGGGTTTTTGCTGGTTGTGGAACAACTCCTGCACAAGCAGCATCAGGATTAGTGGGAAATCGTCATGAACTATCAAGTGTCTCCTAAAACATTACTTACTTTAGTTCTGTTGGTCTGCACTAACGTCATTGCCCTGACGACTATTGATTCAAGAGCATCTTCGCTGCAAAAGGCAGAATCAACGCCGCTTGAAGCAAGCAGACCGATTGAACAGGAACTCGCCGGAGATGGGTCGCACTCGTACAGCATTTCAATGACTTCTGGTCAGTTTCTTTACCTCATCGTTGAACAGAAAGGCATTGATGTAGTGGTGATGCTCTTTTCGCCGGATGGTAAGAGACTTGCGGAAGTGGACAGTCCGAACGGAAAGAAAGGGCCTGAGCCACTTGCGATTGTCGTTGAAGCTTCAGGACAGTATCACTTGGAGGTGCGCTCGCTGGAAAAAGCTGCGGCTGCAGGACGATACGAAGTCAAGATTGAACAACTGCGCGCGGGCACAGAGAAAGACAGAAAATGGGTGTTGGCACACAACACTTTTGCGGAAGCTGAGCTATTGCGGGCACAAGGCACAGCTGCGGCGTTGCGTAGCGCAATCGCCAAGTACGAGGAGTCTCTTCCCTATTGGCGAGCGGCAGATGACCGCGTATCAGAAGCGAATGCTCTGAATAATATCGGCGGTGTCAACTTTCAACTTGGCGACGCCCAGAAGGCGCTCGATTATTTCAATCAGGCCCTCACGATCCGGTTAGCGATCAGTGATCGCCAAACAGCAGGTCGGACACTATCCAACATCGCAGCGATCTACTCACGCATGGGTGAAGTTCAGAAGGCGCTTGACTCCTTCGATCAGGCGCTGTCGCTAAGCCGCGCCGTTGGTGATTCCAAAGCCGAAGCCTTCATTCTCAACAACATTGGCAATCTTTACTTCGATCGGAGTGAGTTTGGGAAGGCGCTGGACCACTTCAATCAGTCACTGGCGATCTCCAAAGCAGCCGGTGATCAAGTTACTGAAGCCGCCACAATAAACAACATCGGGGGTGTCTACAATTCATTAGGGGAGAAGGCGAAGGCACTCGAATCTTTCAATCAGTCGTTGGTGACCTATCGGGCGATGGGGCTTCGGGCAAATGAAGGCGCTACCCTCAACAATATCGGACTTGCTTATTCTGCTCTGGGACAAACGCAGAAAGCGCTCGACCATTACAATCAAGCGTTGCCTATCGCTCGCACCGTGGGTGACAAGACAGCCGAGGCCAACGCACTCAGCAACCTCGGCAATGTTTACCGTGATCTGGGCGAGAAGCAAACATCGTTGGATTATTACAATCAAAGCCTCTCCCTCTATCGCGCAACAAGGAATCGGGTAGATGAAGCCACTGCACTCAACAATATCGGCGTGGCTTATTCCGACCTGGGTGAGAAGCAAAAGGCGCTGGACTATTACAATCAGGCATTGCCACTCGCACAGGCAGTAGGTAATCGCCTCAGCGAGGCCCGCACACTCACCAACATTGGCAACGCATACCTTGACCTGGACGAGAAACAGAAAGCACTGGAGTTTTACGAGAAAGCCTTGCCCCTTAGACGTGCTGTCGGAGATCGCCGTGGAGAAGCCATTACCTTGAATAATATTGGCTTGGTTTACGACCGACTGGGCGAAAAGCAGAAAGCGCTGGACTATTACAACCAGGCATTGGCGCTTAAGCGAGCTATCGGTGATCGCAACGGAGAGGCTGGCACGCTCTATTTGGCGGCTCACGTCGAAAAAGACCTTGGTAATCTCAATGCCGCTCGTACGCAGATTGAACAGTGCCTAATCATCGTCGAGGAACTGCGCAGTAACATAACCAGCCAGGAGCTTCGCGCTGCATACCTTTCCACAGTACAGAACTATTATCGATTCTATATTGACCTGCTTATGGGAATACATAGGCAACAACTCTCCGACGGTTTCGACCGTGCCGCGCTACAAGCCAGCGAACGCGGGCGCGCTCGTAGTTTGCTTGAACTCCTCACTGAAGCTCACGCTGATATTCGTCAAGGTATTGATCCAATCCTGTTAGAGCGTGAACGCTCATTACAGCAGTTGCTGCGTGACAAGACGGAGCGCCAGATCCGTCTGCTAAGTGGACGTCATACTGCTGAACAGGCCGCAGACTTAACTAAAGAGCTCGAAGCTTTGAAGATCGACTACCAGCAAGTCGAAGTGCAGATAAGAGCTACCAGTCCGCGTTACGCTGCGCTGACTCAACCGCAGCCGCTCCGGGCTGAACAGATTCAGCATTTGCTCGACAAAGACACCCTTCTCCTCGAATACGCGCTCGGGGAGGAACGCAGTTATCTCTGGGCAGTGAGCCTAACTGCAATCAAGAGCTATGAACTTCCGAAACGCACAGAGATCGAGACAGCGGCAATGCGGTTCTACGCGAGCCTGACAACACCGAATCAGCAACAGCGCAATGTTAATCAGAAGCGCGGACTTCAAATTGGCGGCTCCGACGGAAGACAGCCGGCCGACGCAACTGCTTCGTTAAGCGAAATCTTGCTTGCGCCCGTCGCCTCTCAGTTAGGAAACAAGCGGCTGGTGATCGTCGCTGACGGCGCGCTAATGTATGTCCCATTCTCGGCGCTGAGTTTGCCTCGAGTCGGACGTAATCGGAAAACCATAAAATGGGCCGCTGGATATAGACCGTTGATGGTTGACCATGAGGTAGTGAATCTTCCGTCAGCTTCCACCCTGGCCATACTTCGTCAGGAGACGGCAGGGCGTAAGATGGCATTGAAGACTGTTGCGGTGTTGGCCGATCCGGTCTTTGATGGCGACGACGAGCGTGTAACTGCGGCTGCAAATAGAAAACCCGTTGACAACGATGCAAAGAGATCGATCGAAGAAACTCGCTTTATCAGAGGCTCTGCTGAGACAAGCACTACAGGCACTAGTTTAAGAATCCAAAGGTTGCCCGGGACAAGACACGAAGCTGAAAGGATCGCCGCCTTCGCTCCGAGCGCCAGCATGAAGCTCCTCGATTTTGACGCAAGCCGAGTGGCGGCGCACAGCACAAGCCTTGCAGAGTATCGCTATGTGCATTTTGCAACCCACGGATTTCTCAACAGCGTAAGTCCTGATCTGTCCGGTATCGTCCTTTCGATGGTCGATCGGGAAGGCAGGCCGCAGAATGGATTCTTGCTTACTAACGAGGTGTTCAATCTACACTTGCCCGCAGAAATGATTGTGCTGAGTGCGTGTAAAACTGGTCTCGGCAAGGAAGTCAAAGGTGAGGGGTTAGTGGGTTTGACGCGTGGCCTCATGTACGCTGGCGCTCCACGAGTGATAGTGAGCCTGTGGAACGTTAGTGATGAGGCCACGTCGGAGATGATGGCACGATTGTATCGGGGTGTGTTGAAGGAGCATCTTTCTCCGGCCGCGGCATTAAGGATGTCGCAGGTTGAGATGTGGAAGCAAAAGCGTTGGAGGAGGCCTTACTATTGGGCTTCATTTGTGTTGCAAGGCGAATGGCGTTGAAGGGTTTTCGTCCTAAGAACTGAAGACTGCGGCGCACCACTATTGCAATTATTGGTGGAGCCGAGGGGGATCGAACCCCTGACCTCATGACTGCCAGTCTGATTTTTTTGTTTCTCTGCGTTCTTGTCATATCCTTTGTGTGCTGATTCCTTCGTATACCTTGAATGTTCTGTGATTCTCA
>DATBMP010000446.1:0-6498 GCA_036554845.1 Pyrinomonadaceae bacterium | reverse complement strand
AGCCCCAACCGGTATTCGTAAAAGGCGTGAATGCTCGTAAGAAATAGCCGAGTTTTCGCGTTGCCCCGCAGTTGAGTAGAGAGCTGATTCGCCGAAAAGTGAGCCCTCCGGCAGTATGTCGATGACAGCCTCCCGGTTGGTTCTTGCTTCAATGCGACACAGTTTGATTCGGCCGTAAACGATCCCGTACAGGGAGTCAGCCTGTTCAGCAGCTCGATACACTGAGCGCCGCCGCCGAACATCCATCAGACTCGATGCCTGGGCGAGTTCGGTAATCACGCTCTCGGATAACGTTGACCCGAATTCTAATTTTCGGATGAGACGCGCTCGGTCCTCCGCGCTCAAATCGCGGGCACGCTTGTGTTGCAGGTCTGTATTTGCGCCGTCACTCATGGGAGATTTAAGTTTCAGCCTGGTCCAATTAAGTCTTGACACGCAGATGTTACTGCGGAAGTGAACTAACCTGAATGTACGGAAAATGTAAGGAAACTGCCCGGGGTCGTGACTGATCAGTAGTTTTACGGATTTAATGCTTGGAGAAGAGCAGTAAAGAGAACTAACTGACTCATTGGAGCGCACTGTAGCATGAAGAAACAGCGCGCGCAAGGAGCTTACCGGCGCATCTAATCGAACATATGGGAACAAAGTTTAATGTCCTCGTTGTAGACGACGACCCCGACAAATTGCAGCTACTGGTTGTTGCTTTGAGAATTGCCGGTTACGAGATCCGTACCGCGGCGGATGGTCACGAAGCCCTTGAAGCCATTGCCGCCTACCAACCAGATCTCGTGATCTCAGACGTGATGATGCCGGGTTTGAATGGCTATGAGTTGGCCCGTCGCATTCGTCAGAACCCACAGACCAGATTCATCCCGATAATCTTACAAACGGCGGCGCATTTCGGCGCCGAAGATTTGCGGCGTGGATCAGAAGTGGGGGCCCTCGGCTACATTACCGATCCTACTGATCTCGAATTGCTTCTGGCCCGTGTCCGAACCCTGCTCGATTTCAAGGCCTACCTCGACACCTGCGAAGAAGAAGCTTTCACAGACCACCTGACCGGGCTCGCTAATCGGCGCCGTTTCGAACGCCAATTGGCGCGTGAAGTAGCACGAACGGATCGGTACAACCACCCCTTCTGCCTGTTGATTCTTGATATAGATAACTTCAAGCAGATCAATGACACGTACGGTCACGAGACTGGCGACCAGGTCATCCGCCGGATTGCCAGGAGCCTAGTTGAAGGCACACGAGGTATCGATCTCGCCTCGCGCATCGGCGGCGAAGAGTTTGGGATAATCCTCATGGAAACACCGCTGGAAAAGGCGATGGAAGTTGCGGAACGACTCAGGCTTGCAATAAAGGATTTGGCTATACCCGGCGTGAGACAAGTTACGGGCAGCGTAGGTGTTGCCGAATGTCCGACTCATGGCGAAACTGCTCGCGATCTGCTGGCTAGCGCTGATGCCGCCATGTACAAAGCGAAAGGCTTTGGCCGAGACCGCGTCGAACGTGCCGGCGAGGCGAAATCGAACTCAGTAGCTGCTGCTGACGTACAATCATCAAATGGCTGACTACAAAGAGAAAATTGACGAATGGCAACGCGCGGCCCTGAAAAAGGCTCGTGAACTTGACGATAAGTTTGCCTTGGGCGACTTGGTCGAGGAGGGTGCTCGTGCGGCCGGTGACGTGGCCAAACGTGGAGTTGAATCCGTGACCTCAGGCGCAGAGAAGCTGCGTGTTGAAGCCGAGCGACTTGCAGAGAACGGTGACGTAGGTGATGCGGCGCGTCGAGCCGCAAATGAAGCAGTGCGCGGTGCCAAAAAGGCGGGCGACGCTTTGCGAAACGTTGCGGGTGATGCGGGCAAGAAAGCCAGCGAAGCGGTCGACGAAACAAAGAAATACTATGACCGTGCTTCGAAGTTTTACGATCGTAGTGCCCGCGTGACGCGCGCTTCCACTGCCGCCACCACAAGTGTTTTGAAGGCTCGAGATTGGATTAAAGAGAATCCAGGCAAAGCGGCACTGGTTTCAGTTTCACTAGTCTTGGGCGTACGCATGGGTGCGGCTTTTCCAGGACTCGATGCGGTACTGTTGGGCGCACACCCTCATTGGCTTACTCACTCCGCACTTCCTGTTTACGGTTTGCGTAAGGCGGCGGATAAGTTCGACGGCTATTTGCGAAAGCAAGAGGAGTTGATTACCAACGGTGAGCTTAGTGAAGCGGAACAGAACCGTGCTGAGTTTGAACGGAAGATCGCAAAATATGTTGGCGCTCCACTCCTCGGTGCTTTTAGTTGTGCAGCCGGTGCAGTGATGTGGGCCCAGATCGCTCAACCAGGCCGAATCACTGGCGCTCCGATTAGTTGGCTGTTAGGTGGAAATCCGTTTTTGGATGGAGTCTGGCTATTTGCTAACGGCGTGATCTGTTTTCACCAGGGTTATAAGTTCTTCATGATCGCACTCGCGGATCAAGACGACGTGCAACGAGTGGTTCGCGAGATCAAGGGTTTGCTTCCCGCCACAAGCTCCGCAGTTTAAGTCTTTCAAACCGAACTTCCATTGCGCAGAGGTGTGCTTGGGCACCTCCGCGAGTTATATGATCGTCATCGGAAACGGCCAGAACGAGAGCGCAAAAACAATCAAAGTAATGATGGCGATGAGGATCCGTTTTGTACCGAGTTCTTCCGACCATTGCGTTGGTGGATGGCGAATCCGCAACATGATCGCCAGGAGAATGGTGTAGAGAAATCCGCTCGGACTGCCGTGCCAGATGAATCCAAGAATCGAAAGAGTGGCCATCGCGAGAAACGCAAACAATCCAATCCTTTGATGTGCCTTTGCTCCAAATACTGCAAAGGTCCCATGCCCGCCATCCAGTTGGCCCACCGGCATTAGATTCAAGCTTGTTACCAGCAACCCGATCCATGCAGACATGTAGTAGGGATTTACGAGAGAGAACGGATCGAGTGGAACGTTGAATAACCAGCCCAGTAGTAGGAACAGTGGTGGGTCATTGAAGATTAGTGCAGGGCCCTCTGAAGCTACTCCCGGTTGCAGCTGCAACACGCCAATCACTGCGAAAGGTACAGCGACAATAAATCCAGCTAGTGGTCCCGCTAATCCGATATCCAACAATGCGCGCCGAGAAGGGATAGGCGATTTAATCTTAATAAATGCTCCGAACGTTCCGGCGAGAAAGAGCGGAGGCGCAGGAATGAAGAACGGCAACGTCGCTGCCACTCCATATCGCCGGCAAGCGAGATAGTGGCCCATTTCATGTGCGGTTAGAATAGCCAGGAGCGAACCCGAAAAGATCATTCCCTGGAACAAAGTATCCGGATGGTAATAGGCGTTGGAGACATATGCCGTGATCACGCTGGCGTACCCGCGCGGAATGTACATCACATAATCGAGTGCAGTGGCAAGCGGTGGCTCTGCAGGGACAAACCCCGGGGAGACCAGGTAGACCCCGGCAAGGGTTGTCGTGATGGCAGTCAAGAAAAATAGCGACAGGTGTACCACCCATTGTCTTGCAGTCGGCAGATCGGTGCGTGTCGTACGATCGATCGGAGCGACGGGAACAAAGGGCGGCGCTATCTCTACGGATTCCGACATTCTCAGCTTAGATAATTAAAGGCTAGAACCTGGATGTCCAACTTCCAGGTACTAGCCTTTGCTTTCGTTTAAAAACATTCACTAAAAGTCTGTATCGTCATCCAGCGGCTCGCCGTCGTCGTGTGCCTGTAATTCCTTGCCTGGTTTAAATCGAATTGTCTTGCCGGAAGGAATCGCCACTTCCTCTCCTGTTCGGGGGTTGCGTCCCACGCCACGCTTGCGTGGTTTGACGACAAAGACTCCAAAGCCGCGGAGTTCGATCCGCTCGCCGCGTGTCAGCGCTTCTTTCATTGAATGGAAAAGGGCATCCACCGCTTGCTCGGCCTTCATCTTAGGAACGCCGGTTTTATCGGCAACGCGGTTGATGATGTCTAGTTTAATCACAGTCAGGAGCCTCCGATTGCCGTCCCAGGGGGAACGTTTTTGTAACGGATTGGAACGAGGCTGCGATGATAGAGACCGCCAGCAAAGACTGTCAACTGATGTTGAGTTGATCGTCCATACTACAAGTTGGTTTGTTGAAATGACGCCGGATAATGGCCGAAACTGTTCATAATGCAGAGGTTTGACAAGAGAGTTTGTGAAAGCTAACCTCAATCACGCCCTGCGGCGATGGTACTGATTAAAGTCCGATTAATGAAACTATGTTAGGAATTAGAACTCGTCGTCCCCCGCCATTCGGTGGTGTTCAAGCAGACGATGACAAGGACATTCTGGTTCAAAAACCCGAGGCTGACTCGAGAAACAACCTCTGGTCAGAAGCCCGCCTGTTGCTTCGGGATCTGGTCTTTGCCCTGATGATTGCAGCCCTGGTGCTCGTGTTTGTGGTTCAGCCCGTTAAGGTGGAAGGCACCTCGATGTTGCCCAGGCTGCACGACGGCGAGCGGATCTTTGTTAACAAACTCATCTACTACGATGAATATCGTTGGGCTCCAAAGATCGATCGCGGCGATATCGTTGTCTTCTGGTATCCGGAAGATCCTTCGAAGAGTTACATCAAGCGAGTGATTGGCTTGCCCGGCGACACCGTTGAAGTTCACGACGGTATCGTGCGAGTTAACGGGAAAGATCTCGAGGAACGGTACCTCGACTCGCGATTGAACCTTTCACATCGCAGTCAGGCGGCCGTCATCGTCAAGGCTAATTACTATTTCGTGATGGGCGACAACCGGGACAACTCCAGTGACTCAAGAGTGTGGGGACTGGTTCCGAAGAAATACATTTATGGCAAGGCATTGTTTCGTTACTGGCCCCCAACTGCCGCGAGCGTAATTCAGCATGAGGATATCGCGCCGTTGGTGCCACCGCCGGGCGCATACAGACCCGAATTGCAGGAGATTCCGGTTGATAATCCGTAGCTTGAAGTTTGTAAGTTGAGAATGGTCGATTGGTTACGGTTGCTATTGCAGGTGTTTTACGCGCCACTCCGTGGGATGCGTGAAGTACGTGACCGTGGGGCATTGGGTCATGCAGGCATCCTGGCTTTAGTGAGCCAGTTCGCGTATCTCATCACTACCGAGTGGCTTTCTGGCACCCAGAGTTTCTTGGTTGGTCATCCAGGAAACGTTATTCGTTGGGCCGTCTCCGCAGCAGTCCCGCTCATCATAATAGCCGCTGTTCTCGTTCCCCTGCTCACCTTCACGGCCAATCTGTTCGAGCGCAAAGGAAGTTTCGGCCTGGTGTTGCAACAGGAATATGCTTCCTTAGCATCAACCGTCTTTTACGCACTCGCGATTACTAACTTCTACAGCTTAATCATCGCCATCTTATTAAATGTAAGTGGGATGCAGACGGCTTACGTAGCAAGCTCGCTGGAATCAACTGCGCAACTGAAAGACATGGTGCTTAACTCACCGCGTTTGTCTCCCGATATGAAGACGCAACTTGAGTTGACTCTCAACGATACTCGCCAGATTGCCATCGGATTGTTCCGCACGATTAAGTTGTCGATGTTTTTCCTCCTTTCGATAGTGTCCATACGACTGGTATTTCGTTTTACGGTTTTTCGCGCGGTGGCAGTTGCGATTGTAAGTTTGGTGCTCGCACTACTTCTGTCACCACTTTGGGCACTGCTGTTCAGTCCGATACTCGCTTCGCCCTTCCTGCTCATAATGGTGTTCTTCTTGCTGCGCGGATACGTTACCAACGTCCTGCAAATTCAACGTGCGAGGGAATCGTTCAAGCGAAACCTGGAAGCGGCGACATTAAATCCTGCTGATGCTTCGGCGCATTACAATCTAGGACTAATTCACCAGCAACGAGGAGAGCTCGACGCAGCGCGCGAACGTTTCGAGCGCGCGATTCAGATCGATGAGGACGAGATCGACGCGCATTACCAACTTGGAAGGATTGCGAGACAGCAGAAGCGACTCCCTGAGGCGATTAACCATTTTGAGCAAGTGGTATCGCGCGATTCCGCACACGCGCAACAGGAAGTTTGGCGAGAAGTGGGTGCCACGTACGTCGCAGCAGGACAGTATGCCGATGCCATCACTCCGCTGGAGACCTTTCTCGACCGTCGTCCTTCGGATCCGGAAGCACTGTATTTGATGGGGCGCGCGCATGCGGGCCTGGGTCATCGCCGAGAGGCGACGAATTCAATGCAAGCGTGTATCGATGCAGTGAAGACCGCTCCAGCGTATAAGTATCGAGCGGATAAGCGGTGGCTAAACGAAGCGCAGCAGTTTATTAAGAGTAGTCAGTAGGGCGGAAGTTGGAATTTCGGATTTCGGATTTAGAATTTGGAATTTGGAATTTGGAATTTGGAATTTGCCAGAATCAGAACAAGTTGGGAAGGGGGGCTCTGTTCTTGATTCTGGTAAATCCCAATTTCCAAATTCCAAATTCCAAATCCGAAATCCGAAATCCGAAATCCCAATT
>DATBMP010000445.1:0-8241 GCA_036554845.1 Pyrinomonadaceae bacterium | reverse complement strand
GCGACAACTTCTCCCATGTGCAGCACCAAACTTTGCTTGACCAACTGCTCGATAAAGGTAGAATTCGATCTCTAAAAAAATTTGCGAGGGAGAGCCGGTGCTGTCACCGGCATTTTGCTGGCCACTGAACATGGCGCCTTTCAAGCGAGCGCAACGAAAGCTCAAGCTCTGGTTGTTAGAGGGCTTCAAACGAGCCGACGCACCTCACTCACATAATCCTGATCACAAACAACATCCATGGTGGAAGGTAATGTGTTTGACCGGCGTCGATTACTTTTCGACGTTGGGTTATCAACCTGGCATCGCTTTTCTTGCGGCGGGAATACTCTCTCCGATTGCGACTCTTGTTCTAGTCCTGCTAACTCTCTTTGGCGCGCTACCGATGTACCGTCGTGTGGCGGAGGAGAGTCCATACGGTGATGGTTCAATCTCGATGTTGGAAAACCTGCTGTCCCGTTGGAAGGGAAAGCTCTTCGTCCTGGTCCTACTAGGCTTTGCGGCCACCAGTTTTATCATCACTATTACTTTATCAGCGGCTGATGCTACGGCACACATAGTCGAGAACCCTTTCGTCCACGAGCACCTCCAATTCTTACATCATCGAATCGTAGTCACGCTCGTTTTGATTGGCGCCCTGGGTGCGATCTTCTTAAAAGGATTTAAGGAGGCAATCGGGATCGCGGTGCTGCTGGTGGCGATCTATCTTGTTCTCAACTTCACGGTAATCGTTGTGGGTCTCTACGAGATTATTACCCACCCAACAGTCATGTGGAACTGGAAGACAGCGTTGGTCCAGTCGTATCGAAATCCTCTATTGATGGTTGGTTCAGCTCTGGTGGTCTTTCCTAAGTTAGCCCTGGGCTTGTCGGGCTTTGAGACAGGCGTGGTCGTAATGCCTTTAGTTAAAGGCGATAAGGATCTGAGCCCGGAAGAGCTTGAGTCGATTCATACGACCCGCAGTGCACGCAAAAAATTGCGGCCGACAGGCCAGCCGTTACCCGAAGGACGCATAATCAACACCAAGAAGCTTCTTACAACCGCTGCTTTAATAATGAGCTTTCTGTTAGTCGCCAGCAGCATCGTGACAACGCTACTGATTCCCGCGGAAGAGTTTCTTCCCACCAAACCGAACGGGGAAGACGGTCTCGCGAACGGTCGCGCCCTCGCGTATCTGGCCCACTTCTATTTAGGGGATGCATTCGGAACACTCTATGACTTGAGCACAATCTCGATCTTGTGGTTTGCAGGCTCGTCTGCGCTCGCAGGTCTGCTGAATATTGTCCCGCGCTACTTACCGAAGTATGGCATGGCGCCTGAGTGGGCCCGCGCCACACGCCCTCTCGTTGTGGTGTTCACGTTCGTTTGCTTTCTGGTGACCATTCTTTTTAAGGCTGACGTAACCGCACAAGGCGGAGCTTATGCGACAGGAGTGCTCGCTTTGATGACGTCGGCAGCCATTGCTGTAACACTGTCAGCTCGAAGAAGAGGCGAGGGGAAACAGTGGGCCTTCATGCTAATTGCTCTGGTGTTCGCGTACACAACCGTGCTGAACATTATCGAACAACCTGAAGGTTTCAAGATTGCCACAATATTCATAGTAGCGATCGTAATCGCTTCCCTGGTATCTCGGGTCTGGCGTACGACTGAGTTGCGAGTGGAACGAGTCGAGCTGGATGATATGGCTCGCGAGTTTATTCGTCAGGCAGCCAAGGGCACCGTTAGAATTATTACCAATCGATGTGATCGCGGGGATGCCTTGGAGTATCAGCTGAAAGAGAATGAGAAACGAACTGATAATCACATCCCTGCAAACGAGCCCATACTCTTTTTTGAAGTGACACCTGGTGATGCATCTGAGTTCTCGGGAATCCTGCGTGTCCACGGCGAGCAGGTTGATGGATACAAAATCCTTCGTGCTGAATCGCCCGCCGTTCCAAATGCGATCGCTGCCTTTCTGTTATTTCTGCGAAACGAGACCGGAAAACTCCCTCACGTCTACTTCGGTTGGAGTGAAGGCAACCCGCTTTCTTATCTTCTTAAGTACATAGCGTTTGGCGAAGGCGACACTGCGCCGGTAACGCATGAGGTTTTACGACAAGCGGAGAAGGATCCAGAGCGTCGACCGATTGTGCACGTTGGTGGTTGAGAGCACTCAGTTGCCTGAGTCGAAGTCGAAGCGTAATATCGACCCTATTGAAAATCTGCTGTCCGCTTAAGTTGCTGGTTTAGCCAGGAACGCGGGGGAACCAAAGCTCGCGACCCGCGAGCAGGGGCGAATCGTGGCACTCAGACTGAGTGAACGTAGAACACTTCCAGTTCAAGCCCGTCAGCTAACCTCGTAGGCAATCAGGAAGGGCAAGTACCGCGAGGTCGAATAAGAAGGCGCGGGGCTTATGCTCCGCGCCTTTCGTTCTGTTCGGAAGTGGTATTGGCCAAGCAAGGATTGCGGCCGTTATCTTATTTTGCGCGGAGCAATAAATGCCGAAGGGGCCAAGTAAGGCAACTAGACGAAGACTTAAGCTCTGGTTATTCAGAGGCTGGACAAAAGAGCACGCTGATACTGATCGCCATCCCCACAAGCAATATCCGTGGTGGCAAGTGATGTGTCTCACCGGCGTCGACTACTTCTCAACACTCGGGTATCAACCTGGCATCGCATTTCTCGCCGCCGGTGCGTTATCTCCCATCGCTACGCTTTTTCTCGTCCTCCTCACGCTGTTCGGAGCACTACCCATTTACAGCCGCGTCGCTGAAGAGAGTCCTCACGGCGAAGGCTCGATTTCAATGCTGGAGCACCAACTTTCTCGGTGGAAGGGAAAGCTGTTCGTGCTCGTGTTGCTAGGCTTCGTTGCTACCGATTTTGTGATCACGATAACGCTCTCAGCGGCTGATGCTACCGCACACATCGTAGAAAATCCTTTCACTCCGCAACTTCTCAAACATCAAGTTGGATTAACTATGATGTTAATTGCCATCCTTGGAGCTATCTTCCTGAAAGGATTCAAGGAAGTCATCGGCTTGGCTGTGGTGCTTGTTGCAACTTACCTGCTCCTGAACACGATCGTCATCACGTTTGGTTTGTACTACCTCATCACACATCCCTTCTATTTTCCGGGATGGAAGAATGCTCTCTTCACCCACCCGTCGGTAAACGGAAGTGTCTGGTTCGTGATCGGTGTCTCACTACTGCTGTTTCCCAAACTGGCGCTGGGCTTGTCAGGCTTTGAGACTGGCGTTGCGGTGATGCCGCTGGTCAAAAGCGACAAGGATCTTACTGACCAAGAATGGGAGCATCTTCATTCAACTCGCACTGGTCGCGTTGCGGGAAGAAATACGCAATTGATCCTTCGGGCCCGGGTAGAGCACACGAAGAAATTGCTACGGACAGCGGCCCTCATCATGAGTGGATTGTTGATAACGAGCAGTCTTGTAACTGCGACACTTATTCCAGCTGACAAATTCAATGAAGGTGGCGAAGCGAATGGTCGCGCTATCGCTTATCTGGCACATGAATTCTTTGGCGATATCTTCGGATCGCTTTACGACTTAAGTACGATACTGATCCTCTGGTTTGCAGGCGCCTCAGCGATGGCAGGATTGCTTAGCATAGTTCCTCGCTACCTGCCTCGATATGGAATGGCTCCGGAATGGGCCAGAGCTAATAGACCACTGGTCCTTGTCATTACTGTCATTGCGTTTGCGGTGACGGTGATGTTCAACGCGGACGTGGACCAACAAGGAGGAGCCTACGCAACTGGAGTTTTGGTCCTAATGACTTCGGCGGCAATTGCCGTAACACTTGCTGCTTATAAAACAGGGCGCAACTGGAAGGTGTTTCTGATTATTGCGTTGATCTTTATCTACACCACTATTCAGAACATCCACGAACGTCCTGAAGGCATTAAGATCGCCTCGTTCTTTATCATGACAATTGTTTTGGCTTCACTCGTTTCCAGAATCTGGCGCTCAACTGAGTTACGGGTTGAACGAATCGAGCTCGATGACTTAGCAAGAGAGTTTGTTAAGAATGCTGCGAAGGGGACCATCCGAATCATCGCGAATCGTCGTGACCGCGGTGACGTAATAGAATATCAATCGAAGGAGCATGAGAAGCGCACCAGCAATCACATCCCCGCAGGCGAACCCGTACTGTTTCTTGAAGTAACGCCGGGAGATGCGTCTGAGTTTTCACATGTGCTGCGAATACGTGGCGAACGAGTGGGTCCTTTTCGAGTCCTGCGAACAGAATCTGCAGCCGTGCCCAACGCAATTGCGGCTTCGATGCTGTATCTGCGAGATGAAACAGGAAAGTTACCGCACGTCTACTTTGGTTGGAGCGAAGGCAATCCTATTTCCTACCTTTTGAAATACATAGCCTTCGGCGAGGGAGACACGGCGCCGGTAACGCACGAAGTATTGCGCAAGGCAGAGCGCGATCCTGAACGACGTCCAATCGTTCATGTGGGTGGATAGGAAAGATCAATCCGCGAGTTGTTGTTTCGATATGCAGCAGTCACTGCTTCTGGCAGAGAAAGAGGAAGGATCTTTGAAAGCAGAATTTGAATTGAAAGAACTTACGCTTGGGTACTTTCGGGGGCGTCGGTAGCGCGATTTGCAAGAAAACAGGAGCGGCAGAACACCGGTCGGCCTTGCGACGGATAAAAAGGAACTGTTGTTTGCTGCCCGCATTGAGCGCACTGAACTGAAACTTCTACGCGCTGCCGGATACCCGAGGTTTGAGCTGCGGTAATCGCTGCTAATCTTTCATTCTTCGCTTGCTTGCAGGGTTTGCAACGCTTGGGTTCATTCTTCAGACCTTTGTCGTGAAAAAAAACCTGCTCGCCGGCTGTCCAGATAAAGTTCTCACTACAATCGACGCACTTGATCGAGCGATCCTGATATTCCGACTCCGCGCTTGTTTCAACTTCGCGAAAGACTTCCATTTGTGACATGATCGATCTCCCTGGGTCGCTCACTTCCTGCTTCTCAAATTCTGGAGGGTGAACCGATTAGGGCTGTCGCTCGAGTGGAAGGTGGCCTATCCCATAAGTACGGGCAAGTGTGACCCTGGGCGAACAGTCCGCGTCGTGAAAGTATAACTATGGCGAAATTGTGTCAAGAGTTAGAGAGGTGCTAACTGTTTCAGTTTAGTCGGGAAATCAAAGTCACTGCTGGTCCATGGTCCAGCCGGTTCGTCGCATATACCAAAACCTAGTCAATAATCGAGAGAAACCCCCATGAAAACATTGGTCGTAGGATCGGGCGGACGCGAGCACGCGATTGTTTGGGCCTTAAAAAAGAAGGCCGCCAAAGACCTTGATATTTACTGCGCGCCGGGGAATGCAGGCATCGCTCAGATTGCCCAGTGTGTACCCATTGCCGTTAACGATCAGGCAGGTTTGTTGCAGTTTGCGCGGTCGGAACAGATCGACCTGACGTTTGTCGGACCCGAGGCCCCTTTGGCAGAAGGTATCGTCGATGCATTTCGCGATAGCGGTTTGCGGATAGCGGGACCAACAATGGCGGCGGCGAAGCTCGAAGCCAGCAAAGTAATGGCAAAGGATTTCATGTCCCGTCATTCAATTCCGACGGCTGCCTACCGCGTTGTTTCCAACGCCTTGGAAGCGATTGACGTTTTAAGGAGTGGGGAGTTTGGTGACACAGATTCGCCGGTTGTGATTAAGGCAGATGGCCTGGCTGCGGGCAAGGGTGTGGTTGTTGCCCGCTCAAGAGGAGAAGCAGAAAAGGCCGTCGTCGATCTGACTTCTGGTGTTTTGTTTGAAGCCTCAGCAGCTCGGCTGATCATCATAGAGGAGGCACTCCAGGGTACCGAAGCATCCGTGCTTGTCTTTGCCGATGGCGAGGACTACCGGGTGATGCCTGCGGCTCGGGATCACAAGCGAATCGGGGAAAACGACACTGGACCAAATACAGGTGGGATGGGGGCCATCACCGATATCTCTGTCCTTGATGAAAAGACGCTTCAATACGTTCGCGAACGGATCATTGAGCCAACGATTGAAGGATCCCGTAAGGATGGCTTTCCCTTCAAAGGCGTATTGTTTGTGGGCTTGATGTTGTCTGACGACGGCCCGAAGGTCCTTGAGTACAACGTTCGCTTTGGTGACCCGGAAGCGCAAGCGATTCTGGTTCGACTTGAAAGTGACCTTGCAGAGATTTTTATGGCGATTGCGGATAACAACCTACGGAACGTCTCGGTTGGCTGGAGTAACGAATCTTCTGCCTGTGTAGTCCTTGCCAGTAAAGGCTATCCGGGAAGGTACGAAACAGGAGTCGTAATCTCGGGGTTGGATAGAGTCCGCGGCCGTTCAATGGTTGAAATATTCCATGCAGGGACACAAAGGTCAGCGGGTGGTGAGTTTGTAACGGCCGGCGGTCGCGTGTTAGCGGTCACGGCAACTGGTGGCAATCTTCCGACAGCCCTAGATAGGTGCTACGACGCAATATCGGACATAACATGGGAAGGTATGCAGTTTCGTCGGGATATCGGCAAAAGGGGAGCCGGCGTCGCGGCCTGAGTTCGAAAGTCCTGACGTGTGGTTTTCATGCGCGTCTGGCTGCCCTTAAGTGACTGCTGTTATACTTCGAATCAATTTATGACGGTAATTTGAACCCTCGTAACCCGCCTAACGTACAGACATATGCGGACGGGCAGAAGTTAACGGTAAGGAAAAACGCTATTTCGATCGCACATCTGACAACTGGAGGATGAGTGGGACATGGGACTCTGGTCAAGAGTTAAGCGCTCAATGCGCGCATTGTTTGGTGGGATTGTCGAGAAAACTGAAGATCCCGAGCTCATTCTTCAGCAGACCATACGCGACATGCGTGACCGCGTGCCTGAGCTTAACAATTCTGTGGCCCAGGTGATGGCCACTGAAAAGTTGTTGGCGAAGAATAAAGAACGGCTGGATACTCAGGTAGTCGATCTCGATTCAAAAATCCGTGCTTCCGTAAAGATGGGTCGGGATGACATCGCTACTGCCTATATCGGTCAATTGCAACAGGCGCAGATGGATTTGCAAAAGACATCGCAGCAACTTGAGCACGCCGCGCTCGCATCGAAACAGGCGCTGAAGGCGAGAGACAATTACGTGTTGCAGATGCAGCGACGTACGGCCGAGGCAATGCAATTGATCAATCAGTCGAAGCAAGCGAAGCTCCAGGAACAGCTTGCCCAGACGATGGAATCGTTCCAACTCGGCGACGACGCTTCTACCTTCAACGAAATGCGTGACAAGATCGACCGTCGGGCAGCCGCGGCCGAGGCAAAGATGCAGCTTGGTTCCGCGTCGGTTGACAATCAGATGCAGGAGATCGAACGAGAAGCGCTTGGAATGCAGTTGCAGGACAAGTTACTTGCCTATAAACGCGACATGGGTCTATTGCCCGCCGCGACATCGGCAGACGCTCCGCAAGCCCTTCCCGCAGAAGGCGAGACGGGTGCAGGCGATCGTACTGGCGCAGTAATCGACAATGGTAGTCGTACTCATTAAACATAGAAGTTAGCGTTCAATGATATGCCCGAGTTTCCGAAACTTGATCTCAAGTACATCAGAGAAGCTTTTAAAGAGCCCGTCAATTTTTGGGGGATGGCGGGATTTGCTGTAGCTGCTGCCTACGTTCAGGATGTCACCCCATTGGTCGCGGCGCTCGCCGCAGAAACGGTTTACTTAGCAACTGTGCCTGCCTCGAATCTTTATCGGCGTCTGGTTGATCGACGCGAAAAACAACGATTGCTGAAACTTCGCGATCAGCAGAGAGAAGCTATCGTTAAAGGGTTTGATCCGCGCGAGCGTGAAGCGGTTGAATACCTGCGCTGGATGAAGAACCAGATCTATTCGAACTACAAAAAGTTCACTGGTACAAAACAGGTACCACCAAATATTCAGAGTCTGGATCAGCGTTGGGAAGATTTTGTCGATCTGCTGGACGTGTATCGTCGCCGCAAACACCACCTGCGATCGATTAACAGACAAGCCGTACAGAATCAGCTGGTCCAGGCTGAACGTGCGGTTGCCCATTCACGCGATGATCGTGAACGTCGCATCCAACAAGCTAACGTGGAGATTCTGAAACGACGGGTCGCAGCATTTAACGATATTGAGCGATCGGTGAAGCTTGTTGAGGGTCAGCTGCAGTCGATCGAAAACTTCTTTGGACTGGTCAATGATCAGGTCGTCACCTTACCGACTCCTGAGAGGGTTTCATCGTTGGATT
>DATBMP010000437.1:0-15265 GCA_036554845.1 Pyrinomonadaceae bacterium | reverse complement strand
GAATTAACAGAAGGACTGGAGCGTTATCCGCAGATTCTCGTTAACGTCCGCGTCCGAGAACGAGTCCCGTTTTCAACCATTCCGTCGCTTCAGTCGGTGATTGATCGCGTGGAATCGGAACTGGGAGAGGATGGTCGGCTTCTTTTACGGTACTCGGGAACAGAACTTCTGGCTCGCGTAATGATCGAAGGTGCAAGTCGTGACTCGATTGAAGGTTTCGCGAATGAGATCGCCGCGGTTATCCGAGAAAACATCGGAGAACTTTGACCTCGTCTCGTGCAATAACTACATCCGAAGCCCGGAAAAATCTACACGGTTTTTCCTCGCTCAAGAGAAGAAATTAAGGCTCGATTCCCTTCATCCACGCGAATTTCCCGTAAAACTTAGTGCCCCAGATGGCCGCAGATAAGTCACTTGCACGGCACACTCGTTGCGATGTATATTGTGGGGCAAGAGAGACGGTTGGTGGATCCTCCGTCTCAAGTGGTTGCTGGGGTGAGGACAGTGACCACGAATATGAATGGGCGCGACGTACTCCCACGTTTGTCGCGCCCATTCGCTTTTATTAGCACACCTTCCGCCGATCAAACTCCCTGACCTGTTTATAAGCTACAATCCCCTCCGCAGACCGTCGTGAGTTGCACTTGAACTCGCATCCGGCAACCGAAGTCGCAAAGGAGTCTTTAGATAGGTGCAACGGCTTCGCGTTAGGACAAAAACTCTTAGCTCCCAATACGAAATCAGGATTGAACGCAACCGGCTCACGGAAGTCGGCAAGTATGCTCGTGCGTGGCTGGGAAAAGAAACAAAACGTGTTGCGTTGATCTCCAATCCCAGGGTCTTCAGTCTTTACGGTGGATCCGCCATCCGCAGCCTGAAAACTAATAAATTTCTCGTCTCAGAATGGGTATCGGGCGACGGCGAACGATTCAAGTCGCTTTCCTCGACTCAAAAACTTCTGACTTTTCTTTCTGACGCCGGATTCGAAAGAACTGATGTGATCCTTGCACTCGGCGGTGGCGTAATTGGGGATCTTGCTGGATTCGCAGCCTCGATCTACTTGCGTGGGATCAGGTTTGTCTATGTTCCCACTACGTTGCTGGCTCAGATCGACGCCTCGATCGGAGGGAAAACAGGCGTCAACCTTCCACAAGGCAAGAACCTGGTAGGAACTTTTCATCAGCCCAGCGGCGTCTTGGCAGATTTGGAAACACTTAAGACGCTAACGGAACGCGAAATAACTTCCGGATGCTGCGAGATCGTCAAACAAGGTGCAGTTGCCGATCGGAAGTTGTTCGATCAAACCGCTAGTTTTCTTAAAGCACTGAACTCCATCAACGACCTGCCCGCTTCAGCACAACTGGAAAAACTGATCGCCGCACACTGCTCTTTCAAAGCAAGTATCGTAAGTAACGATGAACGAGAAACAACTGCGCGAACTGACAATCATTCCCGAAAGATACTGAATTTTGGGCACACGTCGGCGCACGCACTAGAAGCTTTGACTCAATATCGAAGATTTCGACACGGCGAAGCCGTCGGAGTGGGAATGGTGATCGCGGGCCAGCTTTCAAAAAATCTGGGAATGCTTTCCGCGAACGAGTTAGAATCACTAGTCGAGGCCGTTCACAGTTGCGGCCGCCTACCTCACAGTAACGATCTTGAACCGAAAGACGTTCTGAACTTCATTACGCGTGACAAAAAGAGTATTGCAGGTAATGTTCAATGGATTTTGCTTGAAGGAATTGGACGGCCCCGGATTGTAAGCAACCAGGAGATCCCTCCAAAAGTATTGGTGCAATCAATTCATGAAGGGCTGCAACGGGCATCAACATTGAGGACTTTAAGATGATCGATCAAACAAGAACTAACGAGCTTGGTGGAGCCACCCTCAAGTTTGTAATTGTGATGGCAATAATTGGCGCGATAGCCTTCGCAGGATACAAGTTCGTGCCCGTCGCTTATCAATCTTATCTTTTTAAGGATTTGATGCAGCACAACGTAGATGTCGCGGCAACTCAGGGATATCAGCCGCAATGGGTCCGCGATCAATTGTTCAAGAGCCTGCCTGAATACAACATTCCCCAAACGGCGATGATTACTCCTGTGGCGAGGGACAATCGTATTGAAGTGACAGTGCAATACACGTTACCGATTGAGTTCCCCGGCTACACCTATCAATATGAGTTTGATCACACGGCGCGGAGTACTGCGTTTCTCAGCTTCAAGTAGTTTATTAATCCAAAATCAAGAGGGCGCGAGTCTAAGATTGACTCGCGCCCTCCTTTTTGTCACTGACCTGATTGTTATCTCGGCGCCCCATCCAGGAAGGCTTTTAGTTTTCGCGACCGAGATGGATGTCGCAGTTTGCGCAACGCCTTTGCCTCGATCTGCCTGATACGTTCACGGGTCACTGCGAAATGTTGGCCCACTTCTTCTAGTGTGTGCTCAGAACCACTCGTGCCCAACCCAAAACGCATCTTGATCACCTTCTCTTCCCTTGGTGTCAGCGTCGCAAGTACTTCATCGGTGATCTCGCGTAAGTTCGAAGCAACAACTGCATCGGCAGGATTAAGAATCGACTTGTCTTCGATGAAATCGCCGAGATGAGAATCCTCCTCTTCGCCGATCGGTGTTTCCAACGAGATCGGCTCCTGCGCAATCTTCAAAACCTTTCGTACTTTAGAAACTGGAATATCCATCTTCTTCGCGATCTCTTCGCTGGTGGGCTCACGTCCCAGTTCCTGTACCAGCGCTCGTGAAGTCCGAATTAGCTTATTGATCGTTTCGATCATATGTACGGGAATGCGAATGGTACGAGCCTGGTCTGCAATAGCACGAGTGATCGCCTGACGAATCCACCAGGTTGCGTAGGTTGAAAACTTATAACCCCGGCGCCACTCAAACTTGTCCACTGCTTTCATCAGACCAATGTTGCCTTCCTGGATCAAATCCAGGAACTGCAGTCCGCGGTTCGTGTACTTCTTCGCAATGGAAACAACCAGACGGAGATTCGCCTCGACCAACTCGCGCTTCGCTTGTCCGGTCTGCTGTTCACCGATCACGATCGACTGCAATGAACGCTTGATCTCTACCGTGCTGATGTTCTGATCGAGTTCGATCTGTGTAAGACGTTTTTTCGCTGCCGATACTCGTCGCTTGTATTCCTTCTGGTCATCGGGTTTGATGCGTTTCTTGCCGAGTTTCTCGGTGAAACTGTCGATCTCGCGTTCCGAGTCGCGAACCTCTTTTTGCACTCCGCGAATCGCATTGATCAGACGCTGCCGGGCGCGTTCTGTCATGTTAAGTCGGCCGATCTCCTGCGCAATCTCCAATCGCAATCGAGCGACCTTGCGACGCAAGCGCATCAACTTCTTGCTCTTCTTGCCACGCGTGAGCTTCTGCTCTGCTCGCAACTTTTCCCACTCTTTCAGACCCTGCTTGAAGATCTTGCGAATGTTCTGAATACCCTCGACGGTCCACGAGCGATATTCTTCCGCCTTGTCTTCATCTCCTGTCAGTTCGGCCTGTTCCGAAAAGTTGACGATCTCGCGAATGTTTGCGGTGCCGGCTTCGAGCTCTTCACCGATTCTCAGTAACTCTCGAACAGCGATTGGCGATCGAGCGATCGCTTTTTGAGTCTTGAGTTGACCTCGTTCGATTCTTTTGGCGATGGCTACTTCGCCCTCACGCGTCAGAAGTGGGACGACACCCATTTCGCGCAAGTACAAGCGAACCGGGTCGTTGGTCTTTTCGAGGGCGCCGGCGGAAAGATCCAACTCGATGTCTTCATCCATCGAGTCTTCATCGTCATCTGGGACAACGGCGGCCGCCTGGGCAAGCAACTGCTCGTCGGAATCGGCAACCGGGATGTTTGAACTGTCGAGTTTCTGGAGGACGTCTTCAATGTCGTCGGGTGAGACGACATTGTCTGGCAACTCACGATTCAGGTCGTCGAAGGTAAGGTATTTCTTGTCACCGCCCAATTCGAGCAGTCGCTCCATAACATCATCGCGATCTTTGTCTTCGATACTCACTTATCTGCTCCGCTAACTAAACTAACTGGCCCGGCAAAAACTCGAGTGATGTTCTTTGGGGGAAGAACGATCTTATCCGTCAATAATTGCAGATCACTCAGTGACCGGTCTGGATTGCTTCCGGTTTGGGTAACAATGAACCGCGTAGTCGGGAGAGGTTCAGGTGTTCAAGCGCCAGGCGATTCTGAGTTTCGGTGTCACCGCTACGTTCAGCAGTTGCGATTTCAGCGCTAAGCTCGCTAAGCCGTCGGTCCACTTTCATTAAACGAAGCGCTTCCACACAACGCTCAGCAGATAACAATCGCTCTTCATGCTGAGTATCTGAATTTGCGGTCGCCTCGTTAATCAATAACTTCGGTAAGAGTTCCGTTGCGGTCTCGTCACCGTCAGTCATCTGGCTCAGGGTTTCAAAATCAAGCTCTCTGTCGTCTCGTTCTGCCTCCACCAGGCTCCGAAATAAGCCTTCGGTCGGCAAATCCGCGTAGTCATTCGGTTCCAAGCGGGGCAGAACCAACCGCCGTAACTCGACATCAGAAAATAGCAGTTCCAACAAACGCTCTTCAGCTACCGTGGGCTTTGCCTGACTTCGATTAACAATTCTGCGGGTCGTGTTGTTGGAGTCGATCGCACCGGTTCTAACTGATTGCCAAAGTTCTCGCCGCAGCAGCGCGTCATTTATTCGCAACGAATCCATCGCAACGTCGAAGTACTCGCGTTTTTGAATTCGACTGCGGACAGCACGAATAAACGGAAGCACCTCTTCAACTGCCTCCGCTTTGTCGGCTGGGCTATGAAGATTGCGATCCCGTACAGCTTGATCGATCACGAATTGTATGTGGGGTTGTGCCTCTCCACGACGTCGCTGATACTCAAGGGCTCCAAATTTTCTAATGAACTCATCCGGATCTGAGTCTTCCGGAAGCACTAGCACCTTCACCTCAAGCTCTTCTGCCAGAAGTATTTCCAGCGCGCGCTTGGCAGCCTGAATGCCTGCTTGATCCCCATCATAGTTGACTACAACCTTGCGCGCAAACCGGCTTAAGAGTTTAGCTTGATCAGATGTAAGTGCAGTCCCTAACGACGCTACAATGTTCTTTATTCCAGCCTGATACGGGATGATTAGATCCAGAAATCCTTCAACCAAGATGGCGTACTCAGCTCTCCGGATCTCATCGCGAGTGACGTTCAACCCGAAAAGATTTCTGCCTTTCACATACGCAGATGTTTCCGGCGAGTTGATGTACTTCGCTTTGTCATCGGACTTCAATGCTCTGCCGCCAAAAGCAATCGGCCGGCCTTGAACATCCATCACGGGAAAGATCAGACGTCCACGAAACCGATCGTAAAAACCACCCTCGTCCTTTTTAACTACCAGTCCGCTACGCTCAATCTGGAGTGGACTTGCGCCTTGACGCTTCAAATGATTTAGCAGCGCTTCCCAATTGTCCGGCGCGTATCCCAGACGAAAGGTTTTCCGGGTTTCGTCCGAGATCCCCCTTTGCTCGAGATACTGCCGTGCGAATTTCGCGTCTGGACCACCTTCAGTCAGTTGCGACTCCCAAAACTCGAGCGCGAACTGGTTCAGCTGAATAACGTCATCCTTCTCCTGTCGACGTGCTTCAAAACGGCTGTCATCAACAAGCTGGGGAAGAGGCACGCCTGCCTTTTCCGCAACGATCTTGATCGCTTCCGGAAAAGGTACTCGCTCAATCTCCATTACAAAGTTGAAGACAGAACCACCTTTGTGACAACCGAAGCAATAGAAAATCTCTTTTGTAGGACTAACTGAGAATGAGGGCGTCTTCTCTTTATGGAACGGGCAGCATGCCATCCAGTTGGCGCCCTTCTTTTTGAGGGTTACATAGTCCTGCACGACACGGACGATGTCAGCCTGGCGCCGGAGATCATCTATAAAGGTTTGGGGGTAACGCATGGAACGTTCTTTTGAGACTAGAAGGGAGTGGTCGTTAATTTCCATCCTACTTCGGGCTTCGAATGCGGAATCTCTTTTTCTGAGTCGAAGTACGTTTCACCAATATCTCGAATCAAGATGCCAGTCGATAAAGTCTTGCCAACTCTTGTGAGTCTAACCCTCTCACCTTCATCTGGGACTTTCACGCGCAGGAACATACCCGCACTTACCCCATTCTGTGTACCGACATCAACTGTAACGAAGGTAATTGAAACCCGCTCGTGGCTGGCCCCTGAACCGTCAGGATTTTCGTAACTATAGCCTCGCTTTAAAATTCTTCGACCGACTCCTGTAATGGTGGCTTCGATTGGCTTCTTCAAAAACCGCTCATAACCTGAAGGCATTTTGGGTTGAAGGCTCTCGTCTTCTTTCGCTGATTCTGAGCTTGCGTGATTCAACCTTCTGAAGAACTCTTCGTAATAAGAGTAGCGGAAGTCGGAGTAGTTATATTTGCCCAGACCGGCAACATAGTCACCGAAATCTCCCAGCTCAGCTTCATTCAACAGCAAAAGACTGCGGCCCCAACCAACTTGAACAAACCGCATCTCTGGCAGTTGATTAGAGTGTGTGTGTCCGGATGAATGACTGTAGACTTTGCTAAGCTCCGGAATGAAATGGATTTGAGGTCCAGAGATCTTGACACTGCCGTAAGTCAATCCCATCACCTTAGCCTGGCACTTATCTATATGCGCCATGATGAATCCGGATTGGGGTGCCCAGCGCACGTATGTCCCATGAGTGTCGCTCCCGCGAAAATAGTCTCCTGCCCCGTGCAGTATCTCTTTCTGATTGAGCTCAGTCCCAATCTGTTTCCATCGGCTTGCCGCGGTGACAGCCTCTTCCGCTGAGAACTCTTTGGAAGAAAACCACCACGACTCTGTCAGTCCATTCTCCCAGTATCCCCACTGATCCAGTTGAGCAAAGCAGGGTTGATTCAAAAAGAGTAACAACCCGATCAAGAAGAAGGGCTTGCCCAACGCACTTCTGAAAATTGTCCTGGTGAGCTTCATTCGATCGCTGGAATCAGATTTTCAGTATCACCATCGTGGCACCAGCTCCCCCCTGATTTTGCGGCGCTGGCTGTGAATTCTCGACATGCGGATGCTCCTTCAATAACTCGCTGATGGCTCGTCGCAACGCACCCGTGCCATGACCGTGCACGATTCTTACCTCACTTAGATTGTTCAAGAACGCTTCGTCGAGAAACTTATCTACAGCATCCACGGCTTCGTCAGTAGTCTGCCCAATTACGTTCAATTCCGATCGAGAACTCTCGCTTGCACCCTTTCCGCGAAACTCAGTCTGAGTTGAGGGACGAAGCTTACTGAATCGTCCGGCCTCCTTCTTCGCAGGCGCAATCTCCTGTAACAGTTCGAGATTCTCAAGTCTTTCTCTCAGGCGCAGCGACTTAACTCTAATCTCTGCTACGTCGTCTTTGATCTGGTCGACGATTCCGATTGAACCAAATGAACGCAACCTCACCCGATCGCCCACCGTAATGTCTCGGGCGGCGGCTGCAACATAACGCTCTTCAGTCTCTAGAGCAGGAGCAGCCGGTTCTTTCTGGATAACTTGACCGTCTCGGACAACTCGAACTGGACCACTGAGATTTGCCGAGGCCGCTTGAGATTTTCCTTCACGTCCTCTTGCTGCTGCCGCCCTTTGCGCCTCCCGTTTCAATTCGGCGGCACGCTTCTGTGCCTCGCGTTCAACCTTCAGTCTTTCCGCTTGATCCTGGACCGCAGAAACTAATTCGCGCGTTCGACGATCAAATTCGGTACTCGCGCTATCCAATTCTCTTTGAAACTCGATCTGTCGTTCGCGTTCTCGTTTCTGCGCTTGTTGCTCTAGTGAAGAAAACTTCTCGGCAACAGCCGCACGTTCCTCCTCCAGTGCAAATCGAAGTGCAGTAGCTTCATCGGCCTCGCGCTTAATGCGGTTGAGATATTCAGTAGCCTGACGTGAAGACTCTTTAACTTCGGCGAGCGCCTTGTTCACAATCTCGTCAGGCACGCCAAACCGTCGCGCGATCTCCAATCCGGACGAAGCTCCAGCGACGCCAACAACTAATCGATACGTCGGTTTAAGTGTCTTCTCATCAAACTCAACGCTGGCGTTCAGCACTTCAGCTTCATTCGATGCGTACATCTTCAAACCGCTGTAGTGTGTCGTCGCCATAACCTGCGCGCCACAAACCTTACGGAAATGGTCAACCACGACAACGCCCAATGCAGATCCCTCCTCCGGATCCGTTCCGGTTCCAACCTCATCAAGTAGAACCAGCGCAGGAGCTTCACAAAGCTGCATCATCTTCGAGATGTTCGAAATGTGAGATGTGAAGGTGGACAGATTTGCAGCCAACGATTGGTGGTCGCCGATGTCCGCCAGCACAGATGAGTAAAAAGGAATGGTTGCCGATGTTGCGGGCACCGGCATACCCGACAGGGCCATCAGTGAAAGCAAACCTGCCGTCTTCAGTACAACTGTCTTTCCACCAGCATTCGCGCCGGAGATCACCATCGAATCGTGCTCACGATCAAGCTTGAACGAAACCGGAACCACCAGACCACCTGTCGGACGCAGGCTCTCTTCAAGTAACGGATGCCGCGCGGCCGTTAGCTGTAAGGGCTCGTCAGTGACGATATTCGGAATTGTGCAGTCGAACTTTTGATGAAAGACGGCTTTGGCATTGATGAAGTCGAGTTGCGAAACAGCCTGTGCCGCCATTTCTATTCCTGAAAGATTCGCACGCAACTCTTCGGTCAACCCGAACAAGATCTTCGTTATCTCGCGTTGCTCTTCTTCGCGCAGATTCTGCAGTTGATTATTCGATTCAACGGTTTCCATAGGCTCGACAAAGGCCGTTGCGCCTGAAGAAGAGAAACCGTGCGCGACTCCCTGGATCCTCGCGCGATGATCCGCCTTGATGGGAATGACAAAGCGATCATTCCGAACTGTCACCAATTCATCCTGAACAACCTCTTCCGAGCGACGCATCAAGTTCTCAAGCGTGCGCGTGATGCTCGAACGAAGACGAGTGATCTCATGTCGAACACGTGCCAGTTCGGGACTTGCACGATCGTCCAATTCTCCACTGGGAAAAATCTTGCTCGAAATCCGCGCCGTCAAACTGTTCATCTCACGGGGAAGATCAGCAACGACTTTCCAAAGACGTGGAGACTCATCACGTTCGGCAAGAATTGAAGCGCGAGCTGACATGGCCTGGTCCACGAGACGTGCGAGCTCGAGAATCGAAAGTGGCTCGAGTACGGTTCCCTGAACCCTCAGGCGTGCAATCGAGTCAGAAGGATCGGGAAGCTCACTAAAAGACCAGGTAACACCACGCGAACGTAACCTTACGCATTCGGCAACCGCGGTTAATGCCGCGTCCAGAGATCGGCGTTCCGTGATCGGTGAGAGGTTATTGACAAGTTCCCTTCCCATGTCCGTTTGTGCTCCACGACAGACAAGGGCGGTAACCTGGTCATACTCCAAAATCTTTAATGCTTGATCGTCCATGATGATTGGATGGGAGGTTTGATTCTAACATCCACGTTACCGGTGGTGTTTAAGAAGCCTGATTGATTTCAGGATCGGCGTCTTCTGCGTTCGCGTCCCTCGAAAGCGGCTACAAAAAGTCTTTCGGTATCCAGAACCAAAACCTTCGCTCCCTGATGGTTCACCGTTCCGGCAAGCGCTATCGCTTCTGACTGCCCAGAGCGCTCCATTTCTTCCGCATTGACCTCAATTGTCTCAGGCGCTTCGTCAATAGCCAGCGCCAATTGCTCTTCACCGCGGAGCGAAAGTATCTGACGAGGAGTAGTTTTATTAGATTCCCCAAGCAGCTTTAGCGTATCGAGTACGGTCAACATTCGGCCTTCAATCGAAACGACGCCGAGGATCGCAGGAGGCGCATCAGGAAGCGGAGTTGGCGTTCGCCAGGTGGCCGTCGTCGCAACCTCAGTCTCAAATACACCGAACAGCAATGATCCAGTCTTAATCAGACGCAGTGTTCGTCTTTCGGCAACTGGTGCCGAATACTCGCTACTCTTTTGTTCGTTGTTTGAACCGGCCATCAGATTCCAGTTTGTGGGTTAACTGCCTTTCTGGCAACTTCAAATACCGCAAGATAGAATGCCCAGCAACTCTTTACCGCACAAGCATTCGAAAGGACGGTCTACCTGATGGATGAATTCGATCGTTATCGGGCCGACATGAACGAGAAGCTGCTCGGCAGTAACCATCTCGGCATCAAGCGATTCTTCGCGCTGGACACACAGGCTTACGAAGATGGCGCCCTCGACAAGCGAACTAAAGAGATGCTGGGCCTGGTTGCCTCAATCGTCCTGCGTTGTGACGACTGCATCATTTATCACATCAAGCAGTGTGTTAGTGTCGGTGTCACGCGAGAAGAGACGCTTGAAGTGTTCAATGTGGCGCTGGTGGTCGGCGGTTCAATCACGATTCCCCATTTGCGAAGGGCGATCGATCGACTCGATCAAGCATTGGAAAGCAAGAGTAACGACCCCGCGAAGCCACACGACCATGGTTAAGCAAATGCAATCCATTTCACTTCTTCCGCTCGTATTTCACGGGGGAGAAATCGTTTGTTAAAGAGCAGATGGATGATCGTTGGATTTGTCATCAGCCTGGCGCTGTTCCTCGGCCTGGACGGCGCTTTTTCTACCCACGTCAGCTCTAATTCAAGAGGTTTTGATATGTCGACACAAGAACGGCCCAAGGTTCGCGCACCCGAGATCACTGGTGGCCGCGGCTGGCTCAACACAGACCAACCACTGTCGCTTGCTGCGCTGAAAGGTAAAGTGGTGTTACTGGATTTTTGGACGTACGGCTGCATCAACTGTATCCATATCATCCCGGATCTCAAGCGACTCGAAGCAAAATATCCTCGGGAGTTAGTGGTCATTGGTGTTCACTCCGCCAAGTTTGATAACGAGAAGGAGACTGAAAACATTCGTCGCATCATCATGCGTTATGAGATTGAGCATCCGGTTTACAACGATGCCGATTTCAAGGTGTGGCAAAGCTACGGTGTGCGTGCGTGGCCCACTCAAGTTTTGATTGATCCGGCAGGTTACGTCATTGGCGCGGTTTCGGGCGAAGGCAACTATGAATTGATCGATCAGGCGGTAGCCAAAACTGTTGAAGATTTTCGCAAGCGCGGCGAGCTCAATGAAGAGCCGTTGAAGTTAAGCCTCGAACGCGCAAAGGTTGGTGACCTGCCATTGGCGTTTCCGGGGAAGGTGCTGGCTGCTGCCGCTTCTGAACGCCTCTTTATTGCCGACTCGAATCACAATCGTATCGTTATCACCAAACTCGATGGAACGCTTTTAGAAACTGTGGGAACAGGAACGCCGGGAGCCAACGATGGTCCATTCGACAAGGCGACGTTTTATCGTCCGCAAGGTATGGCCCTCGATGGAAATTATCTGTACGTAGCAGACACAGAGAACCACCTGATCCGCCGGCTCGATCTCAATAAGAAAGTGGTTGAGACCGTTGCCGGGACGGGAAAGCAATCACACGAGTACTTTAAGGAAGGACCAGGCAAAAGTGTCGGTCTTAGTTCTCCGTGGGATCTGGAATTGGTTGGGCGCACGCTTTACATCGCCATGGCTGGCCCACATCAAATCTGGCAATTCGATCTCGAAAAGCAGCAGGTTTCAACCTTCGCCGGATCTGGTCGCGAGGCAAGAAGGGATGGGCCGTTGCTGGACGCGGGATTCGCTCAACCTTCCGGAATCACTTCGGATGGTAAGAGTCTTTTCATCGCAGACAGCGAATCGAACATCATTCGAAAAATCGATCCGCTGACCGGACGAGTGGTCACGTTAGTCGGTGGTGACCTTTTCGAATTCGGAGATGAAGACGGAACCGGCAATGACGTGCGGCTGCAACACCCGCTTGGTGTCGTTTCGTTAAGTGACCGCGTGCTGATAGCCGACACCTATAACCACAAGATAAAAGAGCTGGATCCTGAAAACCTGACAGTCAAGAGTTTTGCTGGTACGGGAAAACCAGGACAAGTTGACGGCAAAGCGCCGTCATTCTACGAACCCGGCGGACTTAGCATCGCTGGCGGGAAACTATTCGTCGCCGACACAAACAATCACGCGATTCGCGTTGTGGATCTGAAGTCAAAGCAAACCACAACGTTGAAGATCAACGGACTCCAGCCTCCGGCAATCAACGAGGCAGCCGAAGCAGCAGGCGATGGACCAAACGCCGAAGAGATGAAAGTTCCGTCACAGCGGCTTCGTTTGAACAACGAAGGCTTGTTGCTCGTGAACGTCGATCTACCTTCTGGCTACCACTTAAACCCTTCTGCGCCACAACGCTATCGAGTTTCGATTGAGAGTGGTCCAGAAAAACTTGCACTGCATCCTGGCCCATCGGATGAGAAAACGATCTCGGGCTCAACCAAAGATCTGAAATTCCCTTTACGAATCCCGCTTCGCTCAATCAAAACCGGTGCGACGGAACTGCGCGTCCAGATGACTCTCTTTTATTGTCGTGAGGACAACACCGGCACTTGTCATATCAAGACGCTGGTTTGGCGCGCGCCAGTTGAAGTGGTTGAAGACGCTGCGGCACCAACGGAGATCAATCTGAGAGGCAAGGTTTCGGCGGAATAAGAGAGCGTCACCTCAACCGCCTAAGAGTCCCCACCAAGGATGCTCAAAGACCAAAAACCGTAGATGTGTGAACACTCGTCAGTTGGCGATTCGAGCTGAGGGATCCTTATTCAACCCTGTGCGCCTTTTCGGTGAATGGGACTTACCTAAAACGAAGTCGTCACTCGACCATCGCCAATCGACAATCGCCAAGCCCTCGCTTGCCCCGCCTGATATCAGCGAGTAATATCGGAACTCCCAATCATCTACAGGAGAGAACGCCATGGCTGATCAACCAGGAGTGCAACCAGTGTCTGAAAAACCGTTTCTGACTGACATCAAAACCCTGCGCGAACGTGCGCGACGCCACATTGAACAAGGAGCCGTTACTGAAGGATACAAAGCCGATCGCGAAACCGTAGTCAAAGTTCTGAATGAAGCCCTCGCGACCGAACTCGTCTGCGTCTTACGTTACAGACGCCACTACTTCATGGCTTCCGGAATTCATGCTGAAGGAGTCGCCGCAGAGTTCTTGCAGCACTCCAACGATGAACAAGCGCACGCGGACCAGATCGCGCAACGAATCGTTCAATTGGGTGGTGAACCAGATTTCAATCCGGCAGGTTTGTTAACGAACAGTCATGCCGAGTATGTCGAGGGAAACACCCTGGTAGAAATGATCAAAGAGGATCTAGTTGCCGAACGCATCGCCATCGACAGCTATCGAGAAATGATTACCTACTTTGGCAATGACGATCCGACGTCGCGCAGGATGCTTGAAGGGATACTCGCGGTTGAAGAGGAACATGCTGACGATCTGGTGAGTATGTTGGAAGAAATGCGTCCGTAATCGATCGATCTGCGGAGTAGACATTTAACCTAAGTGATTCTGATGACCCTCTCCCAGTAGCGACCGTTGACATGGGCGTGTGACAGCAGAGTTGTTAGGAAAATCTTGAGCGTGATGCTTTCAGCAAAACGGAAGCGTCACGCTTGTTGACGTAACGCCTTTGTCAGATTCGCCACAATCTCAGACGAACCAGGGACGCCCGACCATGTGCCGCAATTGCGGCGCGATTGTCGGAGCCGGTGAAAGCCGTTGTGCCGTTTGCGGAACGGCTGTCGCTGGTGAACCTCCCGCGCCAGAAAGAATTACACCCGCCGATCGAGAGGCGTTGAGATTTGCGCGCGCCGTACTGCAACGTCCATACAAGTTCACGATTCTCTTCCTCGTCGCCAACCTTTTCATATTTCTTTTAATGTGGCAGTCGAGTGGACTGAGTTCACAGAACCTTTGGGGATTTCCAACTGACGTGTTGATCGCCTATGGCGCAAAACTCAACTATCTGATTCGAGAAAAGAGCGAATGGTGGCGCATGGTCGCGCCAATGTTCGTGCACGTGAACCTGATCCACCTGCTCGTCAACATGTATGGACTATGGATCGTTGGTCCATACGTTGAACGGCTTTACGGCTCGGCAAAGTTCGTTTTCTTCTGGGTTGCGACAGGCGTCCTGGCCATGGTTGCAAGTTACGGGGCCGTCGTAGATGGTGACGTGCCCGGAGAAATCCTGGGGAGGTTTCTACTCCGTAATCGAGATCTGCCGGCAGTTGGGGCTTCAGGAGCATTGTTCGGACTTGTTGGCGTGCTCTTTGTCTTCGGGATCAAGTTCCGTCATGAACTGCCGGAAGGATTCAAGCGCGCGTTTGGCACGGGTTTGCTGCCAATGATTGTGCTGAACCTTTTTATCGGATACCTGGGTCGCGGGTTGTTTGATAACGCGGCCCACCTTGGCGGTCTGGTTTCCGGTGCACTGCTGGCACTCGTGGTCGATTACCGCAGACCAGGTGAACGTTCAGGTGTAGCTATCGTCTGGCGCATTGTTCAGTCCGCGGCACTGGCTCTGGTGGTTGTTAGCTTCATTAAGGTTGGACAGCACTTTCGCGATCCGGTTCCTGCACCAGTGCAAATGCAGATCGAAACGGACCCACAGAACAAGCAGGCGTTGTTCGTTGCTTATGCCCGTGGTTTCCACGCGGCACAGGAAGCCCTGCTTCAGGTGATTCACAACAACGACGCATCGCGAGTTGATGCCGCAGTGATCCTGTTGGACGCGCTGCCTCGGCTTGACGACAACGCAACCGCATTGAAAGAAGGAATTAAGGCGTTGCTGTTTCGTTCGAAGGAGATGAGCGCTCGAATCGCTGCAGCACCACAACCACTCTCCAACGAACTGCAAGAGGAGAAGAACAGTTTAATTAAAGACTTCACGACATGGACTGAGAACTATAATCACTGGTTAAAGACCGACGCGCAGAACTACGGCTTTAAACTCAACGCCGAGACGCCGCCGTGAAAGTGACGATTTGTCGGTTTGGAATTTGGAATTGGAATAATTGGGAATTGGGATTGCGAATTTGGAATTTGGGAATTGGAATTTGGGATTTGGGATTTGGAATTTGGGGAATTTGGGATTGGGAATTTGGGAATTGGAATTTGGAATGGGGAGTTAGAATTTGGGATTGGAATTTGGGATTGGAATTTGGAATTACCTGAGTGGGGATGGGACAGTTGCCAAAGATACCAGGTTGGGAAGGGTGGTTTACCCCCGCACGGTCGG
>DATBMP010000328.1:0-5716 GCA_036554845.1 Pyrinomonadaceae bacterium | reverse complement strand
AGATTGAATACTGCGGATGGATGAAGAAACGATTGAGCGGAGAAACGACGCGGGCCATTCAATGCAACTCTACGACATTGATCGATTGGCATCAATTCAGCGGTCGGTAAGGTTTGGATTCATTAAAGCCACGGAGGATCGGTTCACGACTTACTCAGCCTGTCGTTGCTTTAGCAATACTGACGGATTGTTGGAAATCAGAGCTTTGATCCCGAGTCGTTTTGCTCGAGAAACCCATTTCGAATCGTCAACGGTCCAAACCACGACTTCAAAACGAGATTTGCGTGCTTCGGCAATGAGGCTCTCTCGCGCCAAGGTATGATGTAGCGCCACTTCGTCGGCCCGCACCTCTTTTGCTAACTCCAGAACCCGACTCGTACTTCGACGGTACAACCGTTGCGAAAGTTTCGGCTCGAAAAGCGCGGCGGTACGGATCTCGGGATCTATTCGTTTGATCTCAGCAATGGCGGCGAGATCAAAACTCTCCACAATAACGCGCTCACCATAGTCGTACTTTCGAATGAGTTCGGACACCGCGAAGGGGAGCGAATCACCCACTGGCTCACCCTTCATCTCAAGATAGAGAATAGCGCAGTGGTCCTTGAACAACTCAAATACATCGATCAGAGTCGGCACAACCTCGTGGTTCCTCACACGCTGACTTGATCGATGAGTATGAAACGAAACTCCAACGTCAATCTTTTGCAGTTCATCTGATGTGAGGTCGCACACCATGCGTTCGACTTGGCCGGTGCGTTTGAGATCGGCGTCATGAATAACGACGGGAACACCGTCTTTGGCAATCCTTACGTCAAACTCGATTCCGTCAGCTCCGTCGTAAAGCGCACGCGAGAATGCTGCGATGGTGTTCTCGGGAGCGAGTGTTGAGGCGCCCCGGTGTCCGATGATGAGTGGATACTGGATCAAGGAATGCGTGGGACAATGATCGCGAGTGGAAACTACAATTTTGCGGATTGGGCCAGGGAACTTTTGACCATGCGTTTTAACTGAATATCGAAAACGCCGTACTCAGTCTTGACCTTTGCCTTCACGGGGACGCGACGCTCATCGGCGGTAAGCCAGATCAAGAATTGACCATCGCTCGCGATCAATTTCTTAGCGCCAAACATCTGCACGTCAACCACGAAGGTCTCGACCTTGCCCAACACGGTCTTCAGCCGCTTCTTTTCAACCACACGGACTGGGACCTGATAGATATTTCCTGAATCGTTAATCGAAAACTCAAACGACTTGCCAACATCCAGTGGCTTTGTCCTTAAGTAATAGATTGCGGAAAGTATGTCTTGCACGTCGGCTGGATAGTTCGCATTGGCAACGCGCGGAGCACGAGCGGGTTCGCGCGGATCAACCTCAGTCCAAACCAGCTTTCGCTCTTTGTGATCGTAAGTGGTTTCACTCTCCCGTAGGCGTTTGCCCTGCTGGTCGTATCGCTTGGTGCTTTGAACGGTGAACGTTGCTGGTTCAACTACTGACGTCACCCTCTCAAGGAAATTGATATTAAAGAGCTTGCTAAAAAAACCTTTACTTTTGATCTCGCCGATGAACTGGAGGGAAAAAGTTGGCGTCGGCTTTGCTTCGCCGTCGGTGGAAAGAGGGACCCTGGCTGCGCTGAACTTAAAGTCCGCTACATCGATGTTTCGCAGGACGGCGCGTGAGAACTCTGCTTCGTAGAAAAGTTCTTCACCGTTTTCGAAGTGCCTGATCAGTGGTTGCTGACTGAGCACGACACACGGTTGTGCCACGAAGGTGACTAGCACCATCAATAACGCAAAACCGAAGTAACCTTTGGTTCGTTTGAAATTCATTTCAGGTAAATAGCCTTAACTACCAGAACGCCCCAGGCGAACAACAAGCCGAGTGCCGCGCGATACTCCCGATACTTCAAGTACAGGCTGCGGTCAAAGCCGCGCTGTTCATTATCATCCGCACGGTAGGGAGAAAGTCGAGGGAGAAACAACGGCACCGCCTCGGCGTAACGTTCGTAGTCTCGGCCGAAGACCGAGGCCATGGTCGAGGCTTCGACGCGCATCACCGGTAAATAGATGCCAAGAAAGAGGGCGGCGAACAAGAGCGCTAGCAACCAGCGGCCCGATGCGATGGTGAATCCGAGACCGAGAAGGAAACTTCCCAGGTAAAGAGGATTACGACTAAAGGCATAGGGACCGGTGGTAGCCAACACTTCATTTTTTCGGATATGACCTGCGGCCCAGGCTCGGATTCCGAGACCCACGATCGAGACGATGCCTCCAACGATCAATGTCGAGAAGCTGGGCCGGGCCAGCAGTAGGAATACTGCCGCGCAGAGAAAGCCGAGTGGGACTCGCCAGCGCTGAAGCTTCGTTCCTAGTCCTGACAAGGGGAACCTCCGTACAAGAAAATAACCGAAAGCGCCCGTTACGGGTAACTCAAAACAGATAAACGCGCTAAAAGCGCGTTCAGAGCCGCATTCAAATTATTGGATTGGATTTGGGTTAAGAAGCGAAGACCGGGGCGTTAGCGGACGTAACTGCTGGCGCGGTGCCCGCAGCGTCTCCCCAGACATCAGCCCACGCCCCGAGGCCTTCGTGCCGACTTCGATGAGGCGATCTGAAAGTGGGTTGTCCCAGTAAAATTTTCTTGTTTGTCGAATGGGTAAACGCCTTCCGGCTTACCTTCCGAAACCAACAAGTCATTTTTCGGAGATGGTCTTGATTAGTAGGGAAGTCGAGTGGTCCTTCGGGTCACCAACGATCGCGACCTTTCCACCGTAGGACTTAACAACTTCGCGCTCGGGGACCGTGTCTTCTCTGTAGTCAGTGCCTTTGGCATGAACGTCGGGGCGAAGCGCCAATAATAATTCTTTGACAGTCGGTTCAGAAAAAATCGTCACCCAATCAACCGGCTCGAGCGCCGCGACGATCTCGGCACGTTCCGCTTCGGAAAGGATCGGACGCCCGGGGCCCTTCTGTTCAGCCACCTGTTGATCCGAGTTAATGGCCACGACGAGAAGATCACCCAGTGCCCTTGCTCCAATCAAGTACCGGACGTGCCCCGCATGCAACAGGTCGAAACAGCCGTTTGCCAGGACGATTCGTTGTCCTTTTTTTCGCGCCGCATGAACACGCTCGAGTAACTCATCTCGTTTGAGGATGCGTGCAGCCGAACCAAGGGTCTTCATAAGATCTCGGATTGGAGAATGGCGTGCTCCAGTTCGTTGGAGGTAACTGAAGCGGTACCACGTTTCATAACTACCAGACCGCCAGCGAAGTTCGCGAGCCTTGCTGCATCTGAAAACGAAGATTGTGAGGCGAGGGCAAGTCCGTAAGTCGCGATTACCGTGTCACCTGCGCCGGTAACGTCCACGGGCTCGTGCGCTCCAACCGCATCGAGTGTCAACGGTCCGGCGCCCTCTTCCAGCAAAATCATTCCCTGTCCACCACGCGTCACCAGCAAGGCTTTGTAGTCGAGGTTTTTTCTCAGCCGTTCAGCTGCTTCCAGCAACGTCTCGGTTGAGTTTTGCGGGGAACCTAACAGTTGCTCAACTTCGGCTTCGTTCGGGGTCGCCGAAGTAAACCGCGGAAAGTCGAACAGGCGATGACGCGAGTCAACCAGCACCGGAATTTCACGTTTATTGACGACGGCACGAAGCTGCGTTGCCAGGTCTTCGTCAGCAACACCGTAGTTGTAATCGGAGATGATGATAGCGTCAACCTCGGCGGATTCCTCGCGGACGATCGCGTTCAAACGATCCCTTATTGCGGAATCCTTAAGGGACTCGCCTTCATAATCGATTCTGACTACTTGCTGCCGGGTTGAATGTGATTGGCCCGCGAGAATTCGCACCTTGGTAGTTGTTTGAACCGCAGGGGTGATTATGAGGAACTCGCAATCAACCCTGGCAGTCTTCAGCTTTTCTAACAGTGCTTTCCCAGCCGCATCATCGCCAACCACACCGACAAGCGAAACCTTTGCGCCGAGCGCCGAGAGGTTAGCGGCACAATTTGCCGCACCTCCCGGAACCGTTTCTGTATGTTCGTGACGAATTATGAAGACCGGAGCTTCGCGCGACACTCGACTGATGTCACCGTAAACAAACTGATCGGCAATCGCGTCTCCGATCACTAGAATGCGGCGCTCGGGAAAACGCCGCAAAATATTAATGAGACGTTCCTGTGTATGAGTATCTTCAGACCTCACGCGTTAGTTCTCCTCCGAGCCGGCCCGATTCAGTCTGACCAAATTCACGTGACTTACCAACGATGTACTCTGCAGCGGTCAAGAGGTTTGCCGAAACGATATGCGGCTGGTACTTGAAGTGTTCACGACGCAGTTCCCATTCACCACGTCCATACCCTGTTAAGACAAACGCGGACTTCAGCCCCGCATTGTGTGCCAGCGCAATGTCACTGTAGCGATCACCAACCATCCAACTCCGGCTCAAGTCGATCGATAGATCCTTTGCTGCACGATTGATAAGGCCAGGTTTGGGTTTCCGACAATCGCAATCACAGCGGTAGGGAGGTTCGCCGACAGTTGGGTGGTGCGCGCAATAGTAGATGCCGTCCAGCCTGGCACCTTCTGCCTCGAGCTCAGATTCGAGTCGCTCGTGTACGGCGTGAATCATGTCCTCAGAGAAATAACCGCGGGCTACGCCGGCCTGGTTAGTGATTACCACAGTCAACCAATCGTTTTTCTTAAGAAGTTTTAAGGCCTGGGCTGCAAAGGGAAAGACACGGAATCGAGAAGGATGGTTGATGTAACCAACTTCCTCGGAAATCGTGCCATCTCGATCGATAAAGACTGCCGGTCGTTTCATGCCATTCATCCAATTTGTGGGCGGCGCTCGCGGCCGACCAACATTACTAATTAACTTGTCTAAGAATTTTGACCTCGTCCAGAAAAATCAGAGCACCTACAAATGTAAGACACTAGCTGTGCTTCGTTGCAAGATCTGGTTCGCTGTCTCAAAGACCTCGTCTGGTCCAATCGCTGTCATACAACGATGATCGATAGGACAATCTCGCAACATACAAGGTGCGCAATCAGGCGGATGCCTTAGAATTTCAGCTGATTGGCCCAATGGTCTTGTCGTCAACGGATTAGTTGGTCCAAAGATCACCAGAGTCGGACGTCCCAACGCTGACGCAATGTGCGCTGGGCCAGTATCGTTGGTTATTAGTAGATTGACCTGACTCAAGAGACCAACTAATTGACTTAAGCTCGTCTTTCCTGTTGCTACGATCGGGTCTTGCGTCATCCGACTCTTCACTGCGAGCGACACATCCAACTCTGCTTTTGAACCGATTAAAACGCAGGCCGCACCGAGTTCATTGATGATCCGATCGGCCAGCACTGCATAACGATCTGCCGGCCACCTCTTTGCTCTACTATTGATTGATCCCGGACACAGTGCCACTAACGGTCGATCGCGTCGTACACCGCAGTCATCCAGAAATTTCCTGGCCTCCTGGTGAGCGGCTTCCGATACCTCGAGTGAGCCATCTAGCGGTTTTGTAACCACCTGCCTGCCAACCAATTTCCCGACTGCCTCTACAAGATTCAGATAGTAATAAACCTCATGTCGGGTGTTTTGCCATTCAGGTAGCGACACAGATTTCGTCAGAAGAAGACTTCGGTACTCGGTCGCATGACCAATCCGATTTGGCACACGCGCAAGCGCCGGGATCAAGGCACTGGCAAACGAGTTTGTAAAAAG
>DATBMP010000312.1:0-4579 GCA_036554845.1 Pyrinomonadaceae bacterium | reverse complement strand
GTATTGGATGAAAGAGCTTTGCGGTCGCGTTACGAGGGCGTCGATTACGCATGTGCGACTCCGAAGTTCTGGTCCGGTTTGAAAAGGAGAAACTAAAGTTAGCGCATCCGGGGTTACACTTAATACTCGCCGCCGTCACCAACCTTTATCTTGAATGAAACGTCTGCTGATCGTTGGCCTAGTCGTCCTCACATTTCTGCTCGCCGCCTACTCGTTCAATCAATACTGGATACATCGGTATGACGGCCTCATCACGAGGCACGCAAATATCTATCAACTCGACCCCGATCTGGTTTGGAGTATCATCTACGAAGAGACATATTTCAGTCCCTGGAAGAACGGAAAAGACGGTGAGATCGGGTTGATGCAAGTGACACCTGTCGTTGGTCGTGAGTGGGCCGCGGCCACCGGGATGCGAGAACTCGAGAAGCAGATGGCCGCTGATCCAAGTTCCGTTTTGCGTGATCCCGAACGAAACATTCAGGTGGGATGCTGGTATCTCGAAAAATTGAGAGTGCAGTATCGCGAAGTTCGAGATGCCGAAGCGAGGATGGTCGCCGGATACAACGCTGGTCCAAGTCGGGCCACCGAATGGAGTCGCACCTCACCGGGTGATCCTGAACTTTCGGCGGAGGAATTCATTAATCGGATCGATATCCCCTCCACGCGCGCGTATACGATCTCAATTCTTGAGCGATATAGAAAGTTGAAGATTGGGAGAGATGAGGGGAAGTGAAAAATGAATTTGGAAATTGGGATTTGGAAATTGGGATTTGGAATTTTCATCACTTGCCGGGGCGTGGTCAGCTGTAGGTAATCAGTTGTCAGTAGTGAGTGCTGAATGGTCTTTGAGGCTGAGTGCTCCTTTTGAACTGATAACACACAACTGACAGCTGCCCCCCCCCAATTTCCAATTTCCAAATCCCAAATTCGAAATCCCAATTTCCAATTCCAAATCTGAAATCCCAAATCCCGATTCCTAGATCGAAATCACCCATGCTTAATATCTTCGCAGCCGATTGGGTCCTGCCGGTCTCTTCACCTCCAATCAAGGGAGGCGCGATAGCCGTCGAAGGTGACCGATTAGTTTCCATTGGCGAGCGTCGCCTTCTGATTCAAAAGTTTCCTGACGCACAGACTCGCATTTTTGGGCCAGCAGCGATTGCGCCCGGTTTCGTCAACTGTCACACCCACCTCGAACTCACCGCCATGCGCGGTTTTCTTGACGCAGTTGAAGATAATTTCGTCTCCTGGCTACGAAAGCTGACGCGTGCGCGACTAGATCGGCTAACCGAACAGGATCTTTTCGATTCGGCAGCCTGGGGTACGTGTGAAGCAGCTCGAGCCGGAATCACAAGTTTGGGTGACGCGAGCGATAGCGCTTTCACGACCATGAAAGCACTGATTCAAGTCGGGTTGCGTGCAACTGTCTTCCAGGAGTCGTTTGGACCAGATCCACTCCTGGTTTCTGAGAACTTCAATAAGTTGCAGCAGAAGGTCGCTCGCCTACGCGAACTCGAAACACCGCTCGTTCGTGCTGGAGTATCACCACACGCCCCTTACTCGGTTTGTACTTCCCAATTGGAGTTGATTGCGGATTTCGCAACTACCGAGAAATTGCCGCTGATGATGCATGCAGCAGAGTCGCGAGCTGAAGAACTCTTGATGAAGGAAGGGAAGGGCGCTTTTGCAGAGAGCCTTGAGCAACGCGGGATAGAGTGGAGAACACCAGCCGTCTCGACAGTTCAATATCTCGCGCAATCCGGCATTCTCGCAACTAGACCATTGCTGGCCCATTGTGTGACGGTTGATGCTGCGGACATGGAGTTAATTCGTGAGTCAGACGCGCGAGTGGCCCATTGTCCGCGCTCGAACGCAAAACTCGGCCACGGACGCGCACCCTTGGCGCATTTTATGAAGTTGGGATTGCAGGTCGGTTTGGGTAGTGATTCGGTCGCCAGTAACAACTCATGTGATGTTCTCGCCGAGGCGCGTGCTGCGATTCTGGCGGCGAGGACTAATGCGACAACTGAGAACGGGTCGTGGGTGACAGCTGATGATGGTCTTTACCTGGCGACTCTGGGAGGAGCGCACGCGCTCGGTTATGGAGTAGGCGAATTGAGAGAGGGACTTCCAGCCGACTTCGCTGTAATCGGTTTGAATGGTGCGCATCAGATTCCTTCTTACGACGCGCCGAGCACCTTAATCTTTTCCTCGTCAGGCCATGATGTTCTTTTAACAGCGGTGGCGGGACACATCGTTTATGATGACGGCACGATCCCACACATTGATGAAGAGCGATTGAGAGCCCGCATGCTGGAGATCGCGCAGAAACTCTTGAACGGTTAGTTGAGCTAATAACGTAGGCAATAGGTTGCTATGAATGTCCTGGTTCTGAATTGCGGCAGCTCCTCGGTGAAATTTCAGCTGATCGCCACTGACCTCGAAGCGATCGAGGCGAATGCCGATCGCAGACTTGCACGCGGAGCTATTGAACGAATCGGCGGCGAGGCAATTATCGCGCTGGAAGCTACGGGTCGGCAGATCGAACGCACTACTGCGACACTGCGTGACACGCGCGCCGCGGTTGATTCGATAGTTCGTTGGGCCGTTTCAGAGCAGTCAGGAGTCGCTGATATCAACAGCATTGCCGACATTCACGCAGTTGGGCATCGGGTCGTGCATGGTGGTGAACGCTTCACACATTCTGTGATCATCAACGAAGAGGTGATGCGTGGAATTGAAGACTGCATCGACCTGGCGCCACTTCACAATCCAACCAACATCAAAGGGATCGTTGCTGCCCGAGAAGTTTTTGGGAGTGGCCTGCCCCAGGTTGCTGTGTTCGACACCGCATTTCATCAAACAATACCGGAGTATGCCTATCTCTACGCGCTTCCGTATCAACTCTATCGTAGACATAAAATTCGCCGTTACGGATTTCACGGAACTTCCCACCGCTACGTTGCCTATCGCTACCGGCAGATCCGGAATATCTCTCGCGAGGAAACGAACATCGTCACGCTGCACTTAGGCAACGGTTGTTCGATCGCAGCGATCCGCGGGGGCAACTCGGTTGATACGTCAATGGGCCTGACGCCGCTGGAGGGATTGGTAATGGGTTCGAGGTCGGGAGATATAGATCCGGCGATTGTTGACTTCATTGCCGCCAAGGACGGACTGACAACGCAGGAAGTTGAGACGTTGCTGAACAAGCAATCAGGTTTGCTTGGTATCTCCGGTTTGACCAACGACATGCGGGAGCTGTTGGCCGAAGTTCACGAGAACAAAGATCGCCGGGCTTTACTGGCCATCGACATGTTCTGCTACCGCGCCCGGAAATACATCGGCGCGTTCCTGGCTGCGCATGGTGCAGCCGAGGCGATCGTGTTCACTGGTGGTATCGGAGAAAACGCGCCTGAGATACGTGAGAAAATCTGTTCCGGATTGCAATGGTTGGGACTCGAATTGGATGTCGATAAGAACCGCGACCTGCACCACAGTCGTGAGGGCGTGATTAGCGAGGATGGATCACGCGCTGCAATCTACGTGATTCCTACGGACGAAGAGTTGCTGATCGCTCGAGATACTATTCGAGCCGTGCACGGGGCCCCACAAAGATATTGACGTCACCGTTCTTGAGCTTTGCCGGGAGATCCGGCTCAACCTTACGTTCAACTGGAGTTACTCTTTGGTTCCTGACTCGCGGTAAGCGTATCTGCCGGTTTATCTTTGGATTGGATTTTGGTAACGGTGTCGGTTCGGGCAGAACGATTGGATTGTTCGTCACGGTAGCACACGGTGGTGGTTCGCCACCGGGGAGGTCATCAATGAGGGGCAGTAACAGAAAACCGTGCGTGAATCCTGCCGGGTTAATTCCAAAACCCACGATCTGACCCTTGTCATTTATTCCTCGCGCTTCGAGTAACGTCCAACCTGATCCAACAGCAAGCTGATTCAGATCCACCAGACCGGTAAGTTGCGTGTGTAGGAACGCTCGTGTGGCACCAGGTGCAATCTCGGACATCCCAACGATCTGTCCCAGGCTGTTGATGTCGTAAGCGATACTACGGTTACCCGCTAACGCGCCCAGGTCGGTCATCTGTCCACCCGGAGACCAGACAAAAGCATGGTAAGGCGGATTGAGAGTTCCTGTGGTGAGTGTCGAATAACCAACAACCTGACCACTGTGATTGATCTTGTGAGCGATACTTTGTGTCCCACCCAACGTCCCCAGATCTGTGAGCGTGCCCCCACTGAGAAGAAAGGCGTGCGCAACTCCTGAAGTTGTGATCGAATAGCCGACGATGTTTCCAGCATCGTTAATTCCGAATGCTGCGTTCGACGACCCACCGAGTGTGGCAATCTGTCGCATACCATTTGATACATCCCAAACGAAGGCTCGGTTGATTAAATTGCCTCCCGCCGCAATGTCTGATTGACCCACAATCTGGTGCGCATTGTTGATGTCGTAGGCGGCGCTGGCGCCACCGAGTGAACCCAGGTCCTTCTTGCCGAAGATGTCTGACCAGATAAACGGCAAGGGAGTCGTGACGTTGTCAGCAGCGCCAACTACGTA
>DATBMP010000302.1:0-8713 GCA_036554845.1 Pyrinomonadaceae bacterium | reverse complement strand
CGGAACACAGTGCTGACGCCTCTTCCGTTTTAATTACGACCAGCAACGAGTTGGCCTCGGCGGTTGCCGTTGAGCTCGAAAAACAATGTCGCGACCTTCCGCGCGCCAACCTGATCCGAGAATCCCTTGCTCAGTTCGGAGCAATCATCATCGTGGAAGACCTTCATGAAGCGTGTGCATTGGTGAACGAACTCGCGCCGGAACACCTCGAGGTCATGGTGCGAACTGAAACACTGGAATCCGAGATCTTTGACTCGGTTCGTCATGCGGGCGCGATCTTTTTCGGTGAAGAAACACCAGAGGCCGTCGGAGATTATCTCGCTGGGCCAAACCACGTTTTGCCGACTAGTGGCGCCGCACGTTTTTCATCAGCGCTGGGGGTCTATGATTTTCTTAAGAGAACGAGCATCTTGAGGTTTCCTCGTGCTGAAATGCAGAGGACGGTTTCAAGCATCGCAGCGCTCGCTCGTGCCGAAGGGCTCGAGGCTCATGCTCGGTCGGCGCTACTTCGATTGCAGGAGAAATGAGATGCATCTCGACACGATTAAGGCGGGGGTTCGCGAGCTGCGACCTTATTCACTCAGGCCGTATCGAGCTCGCGTGAAACTCAATCAGAATGAGAACGCGTGGGACGCGCCGGTCGAGCTCAGGCAGGAAACGCTGCGTCGACTGGCAGAGAGACGGTGGTCACGTTACCCGGATTTCACGCCGGAACGACTGCGCGAACGACTGGCTGAATTTGCAGGTTGGACCACGGAGGGCGTGCTTGCCGGCAATGGATCGAATGAGCTGATTCAGGCCCTTCTGATGGTCACAATCGAAAAAGGGAACAACGTCCTCATCAATGAACCCACCTTTGCACTCTATCGTCAGGTCACGACGATCCTGGGAGGTGAGACGACCACGGTTTCACTTTCATCAGACTTGTCATATGACACCAACGCTTTGATAAAAGCAGTCGAGACTTCCAGACCACGCGTTACCATCATCTGTTCGCCAAACAATCCGACGGGTTGTTTGCTGGGCCACGCTGATCTGGCCTCACTTTTGGGAGCGTCGACCGGTTTGGTGGCCGTTGACGAGGCGTACTTCGAATTCTCCGGACAGACAGTCGTTTCCCTTCTCAAAGATTATCCAAACCTCGTCGTGCTACGGACCTTTTCAAAAGCAATGGCCCTGGCCGGTCTGCGTGTCGGTTATCTATTGTCGGCGCCGCAATTGGTCCAGGAGATTGCCAAGGCGCTCCTCCCTTACAACCTGAACATCGTCTCGCAAATTGCGGCAGAGGTTGCGCTCGAACTGTTTCCAGGCAAACTGAAACCGCTGGTGCAGAACATTTGCGACGAGCGAGATCGCGTTTATGCAGAACTGACGAAGATTCCCGGTCTTGAACCGGTGAGATCAGCTGCGAACTTTATGGTTGTGCGGTCGAGTGTGGTGCCGTCAACCATCTTCAATGAGCTTCTGAAACGAGATATTTTGATCCGAGACGTCAGCCGGTATCCGATGTTGCAAGACTATTTTCGGATCAGCATCGGTACTCCTGAAGAGAACGATTTACTACTCACCTCACTTCGCGAGGTCATGGTGCAGAATCGCTTGGGAGCTTAGTTAATCGAGGCAGATACGTTATGAACGCAACTATTGAGACCCTTCAGCGCCGGGCTGAAGTAAAGCGGCAAACGAAAGAGACACAGGTGCGCGTGTCGTTATCGCTGGAAGGATCAGGAGAGTCGCGAATCGCAACCGGCCTTCCTTTTCTTGATCACATGCTTGAGTTGTTTGCGCGTCACGGTCTCTTCGATCTGCAGGTCGAATGTCACGGCGATCTCCACGTTGACGATCATCACTCGGTCGAAGACATCGCCATCACTTTGGGCCAGGCTTTCCTTGAAGCGCTGGGCAACAAAGAGGGAATTACTCGCTATGGGATGGCGTTGGTGCCGATGGATGAAGCCCTCTGCCGTGCCGTTGTCGATCTTTCCGGACGATCCTTTCTGGTCTATGACGTCAGAACTCGCCGCCAGACGATTGGAAATTTTTCGGTCGAGCTGGCTGAACATTTCTGGCACTCACTCTCTGAAAGTTTGCGCTGCAACCTGCACATCGACATGTTGAGGGGAAGAAACACTCATCACATTCTTGAAGCCACATTCAAAGCTACGGCGCGCGCTCTCAGGCAAGCAGTAGAGCGCGATGCGAGGATCAAAGGTGTGTTGAGCACGAAGGGGATGCTGTGATTGCAATCATCGATTATGGCGTTGGCAATCTGCGGTCGTTGGAGAAAGCCTTTGCTGCTTCAAGCGTCGACGTGAGGGTCAGCAGTCACACAAGCGTCTTGCAGGAGGCTCATGCGTTGGTGCTCCCGGGAGTAGGAGCGTTCAGGGCTTGTATGAAAGCACTCGTGGAACGCGGCTTTGATGAATTGATCCTCAATCGAGTAGCGGACGGCACTCCACTCATGGGTGTTTGTGTCGGCATGCAGATGTTGTTCGAGGAGTCGGAAGAGTTTGGCAAAACGCGAGGTTTAGGTTTGCTGCCTGGTGTTGTCAGCCGGTTTTCAGAAGGTCTGGTGGTGCCACAAGTTGGATGGAACCAGGTGGATCAGCGAGGGTCTCATCCTTTGTTTTCTGGTATCAATAACAATACTCATTTCTATTTTGTCCATTCGTATTACTGCAAACCAAAAGACGATGCGACCGTGATTGGTCTAACTGATTATGCTGGTCCATACGCTTCGGTTGTGGCCCAGAAAAATCTGTACGGTGTGCAGTTTCATCCGGAAAAGAGTCAAGCGGCGGGACTAAGGCTGTTAGCCAACTTCGTCGCTCAAGCTTGAGAAACGTGATGTTGGCGAAACGCATCATTCCTTGTCTCGATATCGATCGTGGTCGCGTGGTCAAGGGCATTCGTTTCCTCTCATTGGCCGATGCCGGCGATGCGGTGGAGCAAGCGCGTCACTACGACGCGCAGGGCGCTGACGAACTGATCTTCCTCGACATCACCGCATCGTCCGACAAACGCTCAATCATCATCGACCTTGTGCGTAGGGTTGCGGATGAAGTCTTTATTCCTTTGACCGTCGGCGGCGGGCTTAAATCTCGGGAAGATATCCGAGAGGTGTTACGTGCCGGAGCAGACAAGATCTCGCTCAACACCGCTGCTGTTGAACGGCCTGAACTGATTCGGGAAGCGGCGGAGACTTTTGGCAGCCAGTGTGTCGTAGTTGCAATAGATGCACGACGAAGAAGAGACGCGTTGGGTTGGGAAGTTTTCACGCATGGCGGGCGTAGGCGCGTAGATCTAGATGCGATCGAATGGGCCAAGGAAGCGGAACAACTCGGAGCTGGCGAAATGCTGCTCACGAGTATGGACCGGGACGGCACTCGCGATGGATACGACATCGAATTGACGCGTGCGGTCAGTGACGCGGTACGTATTCCCGTCATAGCGTCGGGGGGTGCGGGTCGAATGGAACACTTCCATGCTGCGCTTGCCGATGGTGGTGCCAGCGCGGTGCTCGCAGCATCGCTCTTTCACTACGGTGAGTATCGTATCGGTGAGGTTAAGGCTTTCTTGAGAGAGCGGGGAATTGAAGTGCGATGAAAATTGGGATAACCGATCTAAAGTTCGATTCGAATGGTCTTATACCGGCCGTGGTCCAGGATGCGCGCACGCGACGGATATTGATGCTGGCGTACATGAATCAGGAAAGTCTGGCGCGCACAATCGACTCGGGCGAAACCTGGTTCTGGTCGCGCTCAAGGTCCGAGCTTTGGCACAAGGGCGAAACCTCCGGCAATACACAACAGGTCGTCGATATGCAGGTTGATTGCGACCTTGATGCGCTAACGGTGCTAGTTAAGCCGAATGGCCCAGCTTGTCACACGGGTGCCGAGTCTTGTTTTGATAACGGAAGTAAACAGGATCTAACGTCTTCGGGATTGGGCGTTGTGCTTGATGATTTATATGCACTTGTTGAATTGAGAAAGCGGGAGCTACCTGAGAGCTCCTACACCACCTATCTGTTCAATGAAGGGCTAGACAAGATTCTGAAGAAGCTTGCCGAAGAGACGGGCGAGACGATCATTGCTGCCAAAAACAAGGATCATGGCCCGCTGATTAAAGAGACGGCTGACCTTTTGTATCACCTGGTTGTGCTGCTGGTGGAACGAAACGTCACTCTCGATGAAGTAAGCGAGGAACTGAGAGCTCGTAGAAAGAAGGAAACCGAATGATGTCAGAGGACCTTTCCGGCATTCTTGAATTTGCCAAAGACGTTGCGCTTGAGGCAGGCGAGATTACGTATCGACACTTCAAAGGATCGTTTGAAGCTGAGGTAAAAGCTGACAACTCCTTTGTGACGATCGCAGATCGCGAAGCTGAGAACCTTATTAGGCGCCGCATCGCAGAGATCTTTCCCGAAGACGCGATTCTTGGTGAAGAGGCTGGAGAGACAGCTGGCACCTCGAATCGCCGCTGGATCATTGATCCGATTGACGGGACCTACTCGTTTGTTCACCGAGTGCCATTGTATGGAGTCCTGATTGGAGTCGAGGTTGCGGGCGAGCCGGTTGCGGGTGTTGTGAGTCTGCCGGCCCTGGGAGAGTTGGTATACGCAGCGCGTGGCAGTGGTTGTTACGTCAATGGTGCGCGGGCGCAAGTGTCCGCGACGAGTAAACTCGACGAAGCGCTACTGTTATGCACCGACTTTGGCGCGTGCGATCGCAGTGCATTGGTCGATCTCCAACGAAGGGTGCGCGTGAGACGCACCTGGGGAGATGTCTATGGTTATGTGTTGGTCGCTACTGGTCGCGCGGATGTCATGCTGGATCCGACAGTGAAGATTTGGGACTGTGCTCCGCTGCTTCCGATTTTGGAAGAAGCAGGCGGAACATTTACTGACTGGCAGGGTACTCGCACGATCGATGGTGGAAACGCACTTGCTACGAATGGGCAGTTGTTTGAGGGGGTGATGCAGGTGCTGCGCGAACCAGCAGTGTCGGAGATGAAGAGACGGGCCATGCATTGACGATTGATGATTGAAGATTGACGATTGTATTTTCTCCAACCTGACTCACGGAACCATTGATGCTTGTTATTCCGGCCATCGATCTTCGCGAAGGACATTGCGTGCGACTTAAGCAAGGTCGCAAGAGTGACGCAAAACTTTACGATGGTGATCCACTTGAGATTGCGCAAGCCTACGTGCGAGATGGCGCGGAGATGCTGCACATCGTGGATCTCGATGGAGCTTTTGGTGATCCAAACTCACTTAATCGGCAAATGTTGAGACGTATCGTTTTGAACGTAGAGGTTCCGGTTCAGTTTGGTGGGGGAATGCGCACGGTTAAAGACATCCGGCAGGTGATCGAATTCGGTGTCACGCGGGTGGTGATCGGGACGTTGGCGGTTGAAGCGCCCGAGACACTCCAGAAGGTGGTCGACTTATGCGGTGGTGAATCGATTGCCGTTGGCATCGATGCGCGAGATGGAGAGGTGATGACGCGTGGATGGGAAACGAAGGGAAGAGTTTCGGCAATAGAGCTGGCCCAACAGGTTGCGCGCTCAGGAGTGGAGCGCATCATCTACACAGATGTGGCATCTGATGGCATGTTGTGTGGCGTGAATATCGAGCAGACCTGTGCGATCGCACGCGAATCGGGTTTGCGAGTGACAGCGTCTGGGGGGATCTCTTCGTTGGACAACATTCGTCAACTGAAGGCAGCCAGCGAGTGTGGGATCGATAGCGTGATTGTGGGAACAGCACTTTATGAGGGACGATTTACGTTCAAGGAAGCGGTTGCGGTATGAGGATTCGAACGCAAAAGCTAAACTCAATAAAACTCACCAAATTGTCATTATGTATCATCAATAATAAGCCAAGTCTTATCAAAACTTAGAAATCAGATCGCTCCATCTTTTATCTGTTTGCAAAGAAACAAAAGCCTTTTCATGTTCGAGCCTTTGCTTTGTTAATTTGCCTCTATTAAAAAGTATTTTGAGATATGAAAACGCCGATTGCCGATAGGTTTCAACATCTTCCTTAAGAGAGGCAAACCTGATTGCGGCATCGTATATTTGTTTCGCTCCCACATCGCCGAAATAGCGAAGGGCTTTATTAAACAGGTGCTTTGATTCTTCATACTTTCCTTCGCCGAAAGCACGTTGCGATTGCTTAACCAAATCTTGCGCCTGTGCTTTATCTAGGGCATCTCGCTTTTTCGCTTCGCTAATGGTTATCGGGCGGTAAATAATCCCTTCAAGTCGAGCCGAAACCGCTGTCGGCTCTAAACCAATCTCTTTCCTTCTCTGTTCCAAATTACCCTCATTGAAAATCGGACAAAGTTGGTTACCGCTGCAAACCGCCATCCCGTAAAGCTGTTTCTCGTATTTGTTGCGTTGGGTTCGGTCGTAAAGTTCGGCGTATTGTTCCGGGTTAATTTCCTTTCGCTGAAGGGCTGTTTTCATCAGAGCCAAACATTTTTCCTGAAAAACAACGTCGTCGGAATGCTGCACCAACGCCCAGGCAGCGTAAGCTCCGTCGCGCCCGACCCGAGGTATAGTAGTCCAGCCATACTTCTCGACAATGGTTTTGATTGTTTTGGTGTTATAGGCGTCAATCTCGTAAATTCTATTATATTCTTCGGCAAGCAAGTCCGAGTTCCACGGCACTTGCAGCTCTCTTTGTTTCTTCACCCAGAGCGTTCGGGCGCGTTGGTCGTTCGCCCACATTTGCAATATTTTTTGACGCAGCTCAGGCGCTTTCAAAGTGGCGGCATAAGCTCGTTGATTAGTTTCTATTTTGGAAGCTAAAGATTTCCATCTGGTATCGGCTGTTAGCGACTCAAATTCGGGATTACTTGTTACTTTCAGTACGTCAACTAAACCCGCGCCTGCAGCAGCCTCCAAGGCTTTAAAAGCGTTGTTTTGATCTCCTTGAACGACATACCATAGCGCTGCGGTAAGATAGAACCCTTCGTCATTTCCTTTCAATCTTCCTGCTTCCATCTGATATTCGGCGGCTTTCCTGTAATTTTTTGCCTGATAGGCTTGGTGAGCGTCGTATGCGGCAATATCGTAGGTTCGAGTTTGGGCGGTCGCTATAGCCTGAAAGCAGATGAAAAACATTACCGCCGATAAGAACTTTTTAAAGTAGAACTCTCGAAAAAACGCTTTACGTATTTTCATAAACTCACATTAGTCTAAGACTATCACTCGAAACCAAGAATAATTTCATTTTGTAATTTCTGTGCATGTTGAGAAAACACAAGATAACTTAACCTATAGAAAGTTGTTTACTTAAAACAGATGATCTTTTGCCCGCCAGCATCTGAAAAGTTGGTAGTTATCTGTTTGTGCACTATCAAGAAGTGGCTTGCTTGACACTCATTTTTGCGCACGTATAATTCGTTACGTTTTTATGGGCCGTTAGCTCAGTTGGTAGAGCAGCTGACTCTTAATCAGCGGGTCGGAGGTTCGAGCCCTCCACGGCTCACCATTATTTGCAATGACTTGCGGCAGGTTGAAGAGCCTGCCGTTTTTCTTTTGTGACCAACTTGTGACCATCTTTTCGACTACGTTGCTGTCGGTACTCTGACAAGATAGTGATCGCGCCACGCTTTCCTTGATCGGTAGCGTGGATGTATCGCATGGTTGTCACAATTGAAGCATGACCCATCAACTCTTTTATCTTCACAACGTCAACGCCGGCAGTGGCGGGCCGAGTACCGAAAGTATGCCGTATCAATCGCTGCAGCACATGCGCGAATCACGATTGGGTGTGAATTCCGATGATGCCGAAAGGCGTTGAGCACCTGAGGATGCCATTCTTCGATTTCGGGTTCGTTGCAAAAGTGAGCGTGAGAGATCTGGAGTAGCTTACTTCGTTGCGCATTCTGAACCGATCAACAATTCGTGCACTGCGCTGATCAAAGCTTCGATATTCGGTTTGGCGACGTAGGCATCAGCACCCGCTTGCATCGCCTGCAGTCGGTGAATCTCATACGCGTCGCCTGAATAGAAGATACAAGGAACACCGGGCGTCAATCGCTGTAGCCTCTGACAGAGCTCGATACCACTACCATCAGGCAGACGCTTATCAAGAACATAAAGGTCGAACTTCTCAGTCTGCGAAAGCCTGATAGCCTCTTCCATTCCTGAGGCCGTCACCACATTGTAATCTTCCTGAGCGAGGAGGAGCGTTAACATTTCTGACGTGTCGTAATGATCGTCTACGCACAAAATACGACACTTGCTGATTGCCATCGAGGGGAACCTCCGGGGTTGTGAATTGAATTTAGTGACGCGGAAAATCGGGGGAGAGGGCTGCATTCTAAACGCTTTGGCCCCCTGCGGCTAGTCGCCGAAAGCCCCCGGTTTGATCGCCGCCGAGTCCGCCCAATCTGGAACTTGTGGTCCATTGGCGGTATGCCTAGATCACCTACGTTGCCGGAGCCGTTCCCTTTCTTGCGGCTCCAAACTAGCAGGTGGGCAGTCCTCCTGCCCACCGCCAATACATTGTCGATTGTTGAATGTCGATTGACGATTGTGCGTTGCGGGAGTCGAGCATGTGAGAAAGACGGTCGCCACGGGAGTCTCAGAGAAAACACTTCCGAAAAGACTTTTTCGTTCCTCTCAATCATCCTTGCAGTACTAAACCGGTCCTTACCCTTCACGAAATCGTCAATCGAAAACCGTCAATCGTCAATCA
>DATBMP010000243.1:0-8112 GCA_036554845.1 Pyrinomonadaceae bacterium | reverse complement strand
AAGGAGTAATTGCGTCCTTGATTTTGCTACCAGTCTTCTTGGCAGCGTCTGCTGTCTTCTTTCCAACTGTCTTCGCGCCTTGAGCTGTTTTATCGCCGACCTTCTCGGCAGTTTTAACAGTCTTGTCGCCTACTGTCTTGGCTGCGTCTTTGGTTTCGCCTGCTACGTCTTCAGCCTTGTCCGCGGTCTCATCGATTGCGTCTTCAGTTTTGTCTGCGACGAATCCAGCCGAGTTGGCAATTGCGTCACCCGTGGCGCTGAGAGCATCTCCGACGTCATTGATCTCTCGTTCTTCACCACTAGGAGAATACGCCTTCGCTGTTCGCTGACCATCGCGTGTTGTGACGACGACCCTTGATATTCGCGGGTTGTCTCGGAAGACACGGGTTTCTGTGCGGACTCCATTGGGGTCTGTTGTCACGGTTATTTCAGAGTTGTCGGGGCCGGTGCGTGTTTCTACTTGCGCGGTTGCATTTGCATTCGCGTCGTTGGCATTCGCAGAATCGGTGCGGTTGCAACCGACCGCCACGGCCAACAGGCTCGCTACTGTTATCGCGAGCAAAAGCTTCTTTGTCACTGTTCGCTCCTCCTTCCGGTTTGGGTTTCAAATGGCAAGCTACATGCCACCAGTTCGCTCAGTTCCTTGCCGTTCCGACTCAGGAAAACACCGATCGAAGTTACGGACTGGCAGCAAAGCATACGCGGCACGAACTCGACTCCGTTCACTTACGATACGGCGCGGCGGACGTATTATGCATTCCTGTTTTGGACTCGCTGGCCGCCGACCTGTTGCGTTGATGGTCAAACTCGCACTTGATAACTGCTATTTCATACCCTCTATTGACTTTCCGAGAAATATCGACTAGAAGCAACTTACCTGAATCGCATTAGGAATGCGCCGGCCTTCGCAGTTCTACCTACTGCCCAGTTACCGTTAGCCGCTGGCCTTTTCAGCTTCTCAGTCGTATCCAAAAGAACCAGGTTGCAAACCCATCACCAAATCCCCCAAGGAGTTTTTAACATGCGCAGATTCTTCATCCTTGCGTTCGTCACCATTCTGTTTGCTGCAGCCTTACTGCCCACTCAGCCCAGATACACAGTTAGCGCAGTAACTGACGGCGAACGACTCGCGATGTTTAGTAAACCGTCCGTCGTTCGAATCATCGACGGAGTTGCAGGTCAATACTATTTCGCACCACCAAATCGTCAACCCAAAACCTACACGGTCTCACAAGTATCGCTCGGATCAGGATTCTTCATCGATCCCAGCGGCTACATCGTCACCAACGCCCACGTGGTCAGTACCTTTCATGACATAAACACGAAAGGCCAGGAAGCAGGGCAGGAAATGCTCTTCAGCGGACTCGTGTACCAGGTGGCTCGTGACTATAACGTTGACCCCAATCAGTTAACCCAGGAGAACGTGATATTTGTCAGGAACTACTCACGATTGGTTGACATGCGAGTCTTTCACCACGTGATCATTCCTGACGGCAGTGTCTACGAGTTCGAAGAGAAACAGTATGGAGCGCCGACGGGCCAGGGCAAAGACGTTGCTGTAGTTAAGATTGAAGTAAAGAATGCGCCGGTCTTGTTGCTTGGCGATTCAACGAAGATGAACCTTCAGGACCACGTGACGGTGCTGGGTTATCCGGGCGCCGCCGATACCTTCAACAGTGGCGTTCTCGACTCAAAATCTGCCCTCGAAGCGTCGATTACTGACGGTAAGGTTTCAGCAAACAAGAAGTCGGCCAGTGGCGCACCGATACTTCAAGTCAGTGCTCCCGCCACCCATGGCAATTCGGGTGGGCCAGTCTTGAGCGACGCTGGAGAGGTTATTGGCCTGCTCACCTTTGGCGGCGACCGCGTGAACAACCAGGAAGTTTCGGGTTTCGTTTTCGTGGTGCCTTCAAGCACGGTGCAGGAATTCGTCAAAGCTGCCGGGGTGACCAATGCGCTTGGGCCAGCAGACCAGGCTTACCGTGAAGGTCTCGAGTATTACTGGGACCAACGTTACTCGAAAGCTATTCCGAAATTTGAGGAAGTGAAAAGACTCTTCCCCGAACACTCAGAGATCGCCAAGCTTATTCAAAGCAGTCAGCAAGCGATTACTGAAGGCAAAGAAAAGTCGAGCCTGCCAGGTACCTGGACGCTCTTGATCAGTGCTGCCGTAATCATTCTTTTGATTCTTGGAGTAATTCTGATCCTCGCGATCATCATCTTCATGGTGCGTCGCCGAGGTAAGAAGAAAGCTGCTGCGGGAGCGGGAGTTGGAGCTTCTGCTTCGTCTCCAGCATCGTCATCGCGCCCTGCACGTGCCGAGGCGCCATCACCAGCACCACCTTCGTACACACCTCCAGCGCCACGACCGGCGATGCCGGAAGTAGTCACAGCGGGGGCAGATCACGGAATGACTGTCGATCTTTCGCGTACGATAGCAATAACTCCGGACGGAGATACCGCGCCAATCAATTTTGGCTCGATCAAGTTCGTGTCGGGAGTTTTGGCGGGACGGGAGTTCGAGATTAAACCCGAAGGATCCTACATCGGACGTGATAGTTCACTTTCACAGATCGTTCTGGCTGATCCGAGAATTTCGAAGCGGCACGTCTGGCTGGGAGTGAAGGACGGCAATGTCGTGATTACGGATCAAAACTCACGCAACGGAACGTTTGTAAACGATCCGAAATCGGCGCGTGTCAACGAGATCATCCTGAAACCGGGAGACATTGTGATTCTAGGCGAGTCTGACGTAGCGAGGTTTGAATACCGTCGCTAGGTCAGATTGACTTCAACCCTAAACGAAAACGGGCGGCTATGACTGAATCATAGTCGCCCGTTTTCTTTGAGCTACTGACTACACACGCTCGAGTGGAGCAATACGCTCGGCAGCTGGTTCCCGGGCCAACAACTTGCTCAACTCGTCAGCTGGCAGAGGCCGGCTAAACAGTAAACCCTGAATCTCGTCGCAACGCAGCAAGTGAAGAAACCGCAGCTGCTCTTCTGTCTCCACACCTTCTGCCACAACCTTAAGTCGAAGATTATGGCCCAACGTGATCACCGCCATCACCAGTGCTGCATCATCCGGATCTGTAGTCGCATCTCGCACGAACGACTGATCAATCTTCAACGCATCAATAGGTAGTCGCTTCAAATAATTCAAGGATGAAAACCCGGTGCCAAAATCATCAACGGAGATCTTTACTCCCATTTGTTTCAGTCTTGTCAGAACATCAATTGCGAACTCGGCGTTGTTCATGATGGAGCTTTCCGTTAACTCCAACTCCAGATGCCGAGGATCGAGATCAGCTCGATCGAGCACACGCACGATAACCTGCGCCATATCCGCTTGTTGAAATTGTCGCGCGCAAATATTTACGGCGATGCGCAACGGCGGAAATCCTTGTGCTTGCCACTTGCGGTTCTGCCGGCAAGCAGTCTGCAAAACCCACTCACCAATAGGCACAATCAGGCCAGTATCTTCTGCGAGGGGAATGAACTCCGCCGGTGCCACCAGTCCCAGCTGTGGATGTTGCCATCGGACGAGTGCCTCAATTCCGGTGATGCGCAGGGTGTCGACGGCAACACGTGGTTGGTAGTGGACCACGAACTCTTCCTTTTCCAACGCTCGTCGCAAGCTGGTTTCGAGCGATAAACGCTTCGAGGCCTGTGCATGCATGTCTGCTGTGTAGAACTTGTGATTGTTGCCGCCGGAGATCTTCGCGCGATACAACGCCGCTCCCGCATTCTTCACGATGGTCTGACTATCCAGGCCATCGGCCGGATAGAGACTTGCTCCGACACTAACGGTGACAAATACCTCATGACCTTCGATGTTGAAGGGTGAGCGCAGCACGTCCACGATAGTTTTGATCGTTCTTTCTATCTGCGGGGTGCCGTCGATGTCAGTCAGCAAGACGGCAAATTCCTCGCCACCAAAACGTGCCACCGTATCGCGCTCGTTAACACAACCCTGAAGGCGGTCAGCGACAAATTTCAGCAGCAAGTCACCACGATCATGACCCAACGTATCGTTCACTTTTTTAAACTGATCGAGAGCGAGGAAAAGCACTCCGACGGGACGGGACGTTGATTGGGCCATCGTGAGTGATTGACCCAACCGGTCCTCAAAGAGCACGCGATTTGGTAAGTCAGTACGAGTGTCGTAGTACGCCAGACGATTGACCTGCGCCGTTCGTTCACGCAGCAGATCTTCCAACTGTTCCTTGTAGCGCTGCTTCTCTTTCAGCAGCCTTGAATGATTCAGTGCGCGCTTGGCGGCAGCCTCAACATGGCGCACATCCAGGGGCTTCATGATGTAGTCAAACGCCCCGGCCCGCAGCGCTTCGATCGCTGTCTCGATCGTCTGCTCACCACTAATCATCACGACAACAGCATCGGGATTCTCCTTCAGTACTCGGGGTACGAGGTCCAACCCACTCATGCCACCCATGTTGATGTCACTGATGATTAACTCAAATTGCTTGTCAGCAAGTTGAGTCAAAGCTTCTTCTGCCGAGCTTGCCTGACTACAATCAAACTCCGTACACAGAACTTCCAACAAGAGACGCCGGATCTGGTCGTCGTCATCGATAACCAGAATTCTTGGTTTCTCGACTAACATAACAACTTCTTTTCCAGGCTCACTGATAAAGGGGTTCTGCTTGAACGTAGTCGCTTCTAATCTGCCACTTGACTCGATCCAGGCCATCTGCTGGGCCTTAGTATTAAGTCATGGTCCATCGTAGTTTCAAACGTATCACTTAGCCAACACGCCAGGGGCGCGTTTCCTCGTCGGTCAATTTGCCGAACTGTCCGAAACGACAACAACGCCTTTCTTTCCACCTATTTGAAGAAAGACCGCGGGCCAAGCTTCAGACATCAGATATTAATAGAAAGAACGAATATCCAAGCGTTCCAGGGAACGTTGCGGCGCGCCTCCATCTTTTGGGGACTGTGGGAAAGTTGTGGGATAGGGAAGGACGCTGCTCTCGCCCCAAAGTCAGCGTCCTTCCTACGCGCGAGCCATCCTGCTCAGTGGGCGGCGCGCGATCTCGTCTGAGAAGTCAAACGACATGAGCCAAGCAAGTGCGAATAGGAATCATTGCTCGGAGGTCATTCTTGACTCTGGGCTCAACAAGCGGAGGGTTTAATCATCGCCCGGTTTAAAGTTGAAGGACCGTCAAACTGGTTAGGGCCATACCAGAAAGAACGTGGACCCCGAGCTAACGAGACGGACTTTATGCCCATGCAAGAGTCATTGCAATCGGGAAAAACCTGAGGAATGTCAGGCGTCTGCGAGGCGTGCGTACATACGCCCCAGCATCTAAAAATCGTAACGGGTGGTGATGATTGAATCGGGTTCAAGCGATCAGAAACGAAGCGTCAACCGTACACTTCCGAGTGTAGTTAGCCACTCGCTTGTTCTTGTTGCGTTTCGGTCTCAGTGCCCACAGGCTCCGCATCCACAACCTTATCACCGAGGATCACAAGCACAGAGTGAGTCTGACCATCATCTACGAGAGGAACAACTTCTCCCTTTTGTGATTCTCCATCGAGCTCGACAACTGCCACGCCTCTACTTATTCCCTGTGGATTCTCGACACGAATGCGATACGTGGTTCCGCCACGACGACGATAAGTAATCTCGTACTCTCGCCACCACCTGGGAATGCATGGATTGATCATCATGACATCTGCCTGCAACCTGAAACCGAGTATGGACTCGAGTCCCGCGCGATACATCCATCCCGCGGAACCCGTGTACCAGGTCCAACCGCCACGTCCGGTGTGAGGAGGAACTGCGTACACGTCACCGACCGCAACGTAAGGTTCAACTTTGTACTTATGCAAACCGGCGCGTGTTGAAGAGTGATTGATCGGATTCAAGAGCGAGAAGAGCTCACCCGCCTTCTCACCGTCGCCAAGCATCGCAAAAGCAATCAACGTCCACAGAGCAGCGTGAGTGTATTGCCCACCATTCTCTCGCACACCAGGGACGTAACCTTTGATATAACCAGGATCAAGCTTGCCCTTATCAAATGGCGGCGTGAACAGAATCACCAAACCATCCCCGCGACGAATGAGGTACTCTTCAACAGCGGCCATAGCTCTCACCTGCCGGTGCTGTTCGGCCACGCCTGAGATAACACCCCACGACTGCACGATTGAATCAATGCGACACTCTTCATTTTCCGCAGAACCGAGTGGAGTTCCGTCATCAAAGTAGGCGCGACGATACCAGTCACCGTCCCAACCAGCCTGGGCCAAAGCCTGGGCCAACTTCTCCATGTGTCCGAGATAGCGAGTGCTGCGCGCCTCATCCTTCCTTTGATCACACAGCGGAACAAAGCCCTGAAGTGTAGTATGTAGAAACCACCCGACCCACACGCTCTCTCCCTTTCCTAAATGTCCCACGCGGTTCATACCATCGTTCCAATCACCGCCACCCATCAAAGGCAATCCGTGGGCGCCAACTTTCAGACTTCGATCAATGGCCCGCACGCAATGCTCAAAGATGGTTCCGGATTCCTGAGAGACTATTGGCTGTGTGTAGCTTTCATGGTCATCGGGACCGAGCAGCGGTGCTTCGAGAAACGGAAGGACTTCATCAAGTACGGCGCTGTCACCCGTGACATTCACATAGAACGCGGTGACAAACGGTAGCCACAGAAGATCATCCGAGAAGCGCGTGCGCACACCTCGTCCTGTTGGCGGATGCCACCAATGCTGAACGTCTCCTTCTTTGAATTGATGTTGGGCGGCAACAAGGATCTGTTCGCGGGCTATTTTTGGTTGGGCGTAGACAAGCGCCATCACATCTTGTAGCTGATCGCGAAAACCAAATGCGCCTCCTGATTGATAGAAAGCCGACCGTGCCCAGATGCGACAGGAAAGCGTCTGATACAACAACCACCGATTAAGCATGGTGTCCATCGGATTGTCCGGGGTGTTCACCTCGACAGTGCCGAGGATGTCATCCCAGTAAGCGAGTACTCGTTCAAACGCTTCGTTAACGGTTGACTGGCGAGTGAACTTGCTCGCCACCGCGGCAGCTTCTTCACGCGAGCTTTCTTCGCCGAGTACAAAAATAATTTCCCGACCCTCGTAAGGCCCAAGCTCAATCATCGTCTGCAAAGCGGCACAAGGATCCAGACCAGCACCGTCGCGACCTGACAGCTTTGCTCTTTTCAACGCAGCTGGTCTTGCAGGAGTGCCGTTGCGTCCGAGGAACTCCTTGCGATCGCAGGTCGCACTGGTCACCTTCTCATTGGTGGCTACGAACGCGACTCGTTCAGCAAACTCGTTGTTGAATGGGTTGCGGGCGAAGATGATCTCGCCGTTGATTTGAGGGATGACGTACGGAGCCGAACTACTGCGTTGGAAACCCAGCACGAGCTCGTTGTAGGAAGTAACCGACAGCCGACGTTTTCGTTCTGTACGATTACGGAGGCGCAGAAGCGACACCTTTACCGGTGCATCGAGAGGCACAAACTGCAACAACTCCTGAGTAATACCGTGACTGGCGTGCTCGAAAACTGTGTATCCCTGACCGTGCCGAATCGTGTACGGCTCTGTTTCGCGTATCGGCAACGGTGTTGTGGACCAGACAGTCCCCGTCTCTTCATCACGCAGATAGATTACTTCACCGGGAGGGTCACAAATTGGGTCATTGGACCAGGGTGTTAATCTGTTTTCGCGACTGTTGACGGACCAGGTGAAACTCGAACCACTTTCCGTTACCTGAAAACCGAAATCTTTCTCATTCGCGATGACATTGGCCCACGGAGCCGGAGTCCACTGTTCGGCCGCCAGCACGATTACATACTCTCGACCTCCCTGGTGAAATCCGCCGACGCCATTGAAGAACGCCAACTCAGGCAAGCTAACGGTTGCTTCCGGATAGCTCTGCGAAGGCAACCGTGGCACAAAGGGTCGAGGAAGTTCTTCCTCAACAGAGGGACGCTTGAGTTGATCCTCGAGCGCTCCCCGCTCCGTCACTATCACAACTCGGGCCACCGCATGCAGGAGAATGCGATCAGCTTCAGGCATGATGTCCGCGCGTCGCAGAAAGATTCCACCCGGTCGATCTTGCATATTCTGAAGGCCACT
>DATBMP010000219.1:0-3043 GCA_036554845.1 Pyrinomonadaceae bacterium | reverse complement strand
GACAGTTGCCAAAAGATATCAGGTTGGGAAGGGGTGGTTTAACCCCGCCGGTTAAGTTGCATCAAGTCGAGAGAGTTCGCTGCGCATACCTGAAGAAACTGAGATACCGCAACCCGACTGGCGGGGTAAACCACCCCTTCCCAACCTGATATCTTTTGGCAACTGTCCCATCACCACTAAGGCAATTCCAAATTCCAAATCCCAATTTCTATATTCCAAATACCAATTTCCAAATTCCAATTTCCAATTTCCAAATTCCAAATTCAACGTTCGTGAAGTATCAGGTTCACTCCCGTTCGCGGCCGAAGCGACATCGCCGGGAAAAGTTCGACTTCACCTGCCAACGAGAATCTAAAACTCTGCCCAATCGTCGCCAGCAACAGAACGATCTCCATCATCGCAAAGTAATTTCCAATACACGCGCGTGGGCCGCCGCCAAAAGGAAAGTAGGCATACTTTGGCAGTCCCGAGCTGCGATCTTCCGTCCACCGTTCCGGTTCAAAATTTTCCGGGCTAGTGAAGAACCGCGGATCGCGATGGGTGGCCCAGGTGAAGATGAAGACCTGACTCTTTGCTGGAATACGATAGCCGCCGATCTCGCACTCTTCAATCGCCTCTCGACCCAAACCAAACGCCGGAGGATAAAGGCGCATCGACTCTTTCGCGATCATCTCCGTGTACTTCAATTGCGCCATGTCAGCCAGGGTCGGTTGCCTCCCGCGCAGAACCTGCTCGAGCTCTTCATGAAACTTCTTTTCGACTTCCGGATTCCTGGCCAACAGATACCACGTCCATGAAAGAGTGAGTGCAGTGGTTTCGTGACCAGCAAGGAAAAGAGTCATCACCTCATCGCGTAGCTGCCGATCGTTCATCTGGCTGCCATCTTCATCCTGCGCCTGTAGCAGCATAGAGAGTAGATCGCCTTCATCAGCCCGACTCGCGCGTCGCTGGCTGATGATGCGATAGACGACTTCGTCGATTTCGTCCACGTTGCGGAAGAAGCGTCGGTGTCCGGACGTCGGCAGTCGATTGTTGAGTATCCACTTCAGCGTTGCCTGCGAACCAAACGGCTTGACCAATTCCGAGAGCACTTGGCCCACACGATCCGCGTCACCCGAGACGTCTGCATTGAATAGAGTCTTGACAACAATCTCCAAGGTGAGCCGCATCATATCCCGATGAATGTCTCGAACCTGGCCCTCACGCCAGGTTGAGATCGTCCGCAGCGTGTAATCGACCATCACCTCGCCGTACGTCGAGATCCTTTGTCGATGAAAAGCAGGTTGGGCGAGCCGTCGTTGTCGCCGCCAAAACTCGCCTTCGCTGGTCAACAAACCATTTCCTACCAGGCGACGAAAGAACGGTGACCGCAGGGAGCGAGACTTTATAAAGTTCCTGGCGTTGGTTGATAAGACAAATTCGATATCGTCCGGGTGATAAATAAAGAACGCGGTGAGATAAAGAAAACGGAGTCGAACGACATCGCCGTAATCACGACAGCGTGTGATGAAACCGAGCTGGTCCCGATTGAACTCCGGCATGACCCCAAGCAGGAGATTGCCTTTATGTTCGGGAGGTAGCGGTCGTGGGGAATTTGGAATTTCGAATTTCGAATTTGGAAATTGGGATTTGGGATCTGGAATTTGGGAGTTGGAATTTGGAATCTGGGGATTGGAGCTTGGGATTTTGTCAGCTTTCTTCATGACACCAATTTCTTCCTGATTAGTTCGTCTGTTGAATTCCAAATTCCAAATTCCAAATCCGAAATCCAATCCCGCAATTACATCTTAACCTTCGCAACCCAACCCGGTGCTGAATCGATCGTCTGCCGAAGGATCAGATTCAACTGCGCCGCATGATGTTGCACATGTCGCATGTTGTAGAGCATCAGTTCCGCATTCGTTCCTTCAACCCACTCAAATGGACAACGACACACCAACTGATCGTCAGTCACGCCACTGATCCACTCGCGACATTGCCGCCGACCGTGCTCAAGGTATTTCTGCAACTGAGCCTTCGTGTATGGCGTTTCCGGAACCTGCTCCGATTCAATCTCCGCAATTGTAAAAGGAGCGGGTGGAGTAAACGTTTCAAGAGAATCCGCCAAATAGAGGTCGAGCCAGAAAAGAGTGTGAAAGGCGACATACCAAAACTGAGGATTTCGCGAGCGGTCGTTCCACACTTCCTCAGGACAGGCGTTGATCGCGTTTTCAAGCATGTCGATTGCCGCCCCGAATTGGTGCCAAATCACGTCTCTGAACTGAAGATCCATGGGAGTGCTCCTGAAGTCTGTTCTTCTCGCAGTGCCTTAGAACGGTAATCTAATCGTAACATCCAAATAACAGTGCGGGTGCTATAGTGCGAAAAGTGGGGGAGTTATTCCTGTCTCCCGACTTCAACCGGCGCACCCCGACTTCTTACAAACGCTCCAATACAACAGAAAGAAGGATCAAGCGGTGAGTAGTCAAGCTGTTGCTAGAACCGACGAACGTGGTCCACGAACCAGCGCACCAAAAGACAATTGGTTGGGCTTTGTTGGAGATGTTTTGAAGTTTACCGGCGAGATCACCTTCAAATCGATGCTCAGGATCGACGGACACTTTTCCGGACAGGTCAAATCACCGGATGGCACGTTGATCGTGAGTGCTGGTGCGGAGATCAGTAAGGCCAAGATCGATGTTGCGGTGGCGAAGATCAACGGCACTGTCGAAGGTGACATCCACGCGAACAGGGAATTGGTCCTTGGACGCACTGCGAGTGTCACTGGAAATGTGACCGCTGGAGCTCTGGTTGTTGAAGAAGGTGCGGTGTTCAATGGAAGTTTCAGAAGAGTGGCCGTAAGGAATTAGATGTCAGTTGTAAGTGGTCTGTGGGTCAGTTGTCAGTTAGTAGTCACTGGTGCTTCGACGGCGGCTTTGCCGCATCCCTTACGGTAAGGCTTTGCCTTACCGTCGACTTTGTATTGCAATCAGGCTTAGTCTAATTCACCGCATCGCAGGCGCAGCCAAACGATGAAAGCGCCTGAACGGTAAGGCAAAACCTT